>CAMEYZ010000129.1 GCA_945947715.1 uncultured Clostridia bacterium
AAACCCTTTCGCTCCTGCTGGAAGGCGGAGAGATACCCTACTCCGAGATATGCAATGAAAAGCTGTTCAATCAGACCGAGCAGTCCCGGAGTCTGTCCATTAGATCCTCTGTATGTGGCAAAAATGGCTTCCAATACAATCTGAGAGTATTTCCTAAGAGTACGGACGAAAACGTATCCGAGCTGATAGTCCTTATCAACGTCATTCCAAAGGCAAGCGCTCTTTCAAAGCTTACGCCCCGTGAACACGATGTCCTTTCTCTTGCCGCAGACGGCTATCCCAGCAAGTACATCGCCTGCGTGCTCAAGATATCCGAAAATACAGTCAACGCTCTGGTGCACAGCGGCTATAAAAAGCTGGGCGTTGTCTCCAGGATAGAGCTCTCGAAAATGTACGGCAAGCCAAAACAGGACGAGAATAAATAATATATGCTATAGTAAAATATCCCGCACAGATGCTTTTTAGCAATTTGTGCGGGATTTTATTCGGGATTGTCTACTTGACAGAAGGATAAAAAAGGTATATACTTAGTATGTAGTTAGAATATACTAACACTTTGATATGTGAAGGAGAGATCAGCTTTGACACTTAACGAACTGAAGCCCGGCGAAAGCGGAACTATAACTGCTGTGGGCGGCGAGGGCGCGCTCAGATGTCGTCTGCTGGATATGGGGATAATCCCCAAAACAGTGGTGACGCTCAGAAAGACCGCTCCGATGGGTGATCCTATCGAGCTGCATCTTCGGGGGTACGACCTGACTATCCGCCTCGATGACGCAAAGAATATTGAAATATCCCCCATTACTGCCGAAGGAAAGGACCGTACATAATATGATATTTGCTCTTGCAGGCAATCAGAACTGCGGAAAGACTACCCTTTTCAATCAGCTTACAGGCTCAAATCAGCATGTGGGCAACTTCCCGGGCGTTACCGTTGACCGCAAAAGCGGGATAATCCGCGGATATCCCGACTGTGAAGTGGTGGACCTTCCCGGAATATACTCCATTCGTCCCTATACCGGCGAGGAGATCGTTACAAGAAATTTTCTTATTGATTCAAAGCCCGACGGAATCATCAATATCGTTGACGCCACCAACATCGAACGAAACCTTTATCTGACCCTCCAGCTGCTGGAGCTGCAGATACCGATGGTGCTAGCTCTGAACATGATGGACGAGGTCCGCAATAACGGCGGAACCATAAATGTTGAGGAACTGAGCGCTCATCTGGGCATACCTGTGGTGCCTATTTCCGCATTTAAAAATGAGGGCGTTGACGAGCTGATACAGATAGCCGTAAAACAGGCGAGAAATAAGATACCTCCCAAAAAAGTGGATTTCTGCGGCGGAGCAGTCCACCGCTGCGTTCATGCGGTAACTCATCTTATCGAGGACCATGCACAGAATATCGGAATATCTCCCCGTTTTGCCGCCACAAAGCTTATCGAGGACGACCCTGAGATAATCACTCGCTTAGGACTTAACAACAACGAATATGATATGCTCGAGCACAGCGTCAACGAAATGGAACACGAGACGGGCATGGACAGAAACGCTGCAATGGCTGACATGAGATATGCCTTTATCGAAAAAATCTGCGCTGATACGGTGGTCAAATGCCACGAAAGCAAGGAACATATCCGCAGCGTAAAGATAGACAGCGTACTTACCAACAAATATCTGGCCATACCGCTGTTCATCATCATACTGCTGACAGTGTTCAAGCTCACCTTCGATATTATCGGAGCAGCTCTCAGCGACCTGCTGGCTTATGGCATAGACTGTCTTTCCGCGCTGGTGGATAAGCTCCTCACCGATTACGGGCTTAATCCCATAGTCCACAGCCTTGTCATCGACGGTATATTCGCAGGAGTAGGCAGCGTGCTGAGCTTCCTGCCTGTTATCGTGGTGCTGTTTTTCTTCCTGTCGCTGCTGGAGGACAGCGGCTACATGGCAAGAATAGCCTTTGTTATGGATAAGCTGCTGCGCAAGATAGGTCTTTCGGGACGTTCCTTTGTGCCGATGCTGATAGGCTTTGGCTGTACTGTTCCCGCAGTCATGGCCACACGTACCCTTTCCTCGGAAAGAGACCGCAAAATGACTATCTATCTTACACCCTTCATGTCATGCAGTGCAAAAATGCCTATCTACGCCGTTTTTACCATGGCGTTCTTCAAGGAGCACCGTGCTCTGGTGATGATGGCGCTCTATCTGACGGGCATCATCGTGGGAATTATCTTCGCGCTGATAATGGATAAGACCCGTTTCCGCGGAAATCCCGTACCCTTTGTCATGGAGCTTCCGAACTATCGTCTGCCGGGACTCAAAAGCGTCTGTCAGCTTATGTGGGACAAGGCGAAGGACTTCATCGAAAGAGCCTTTACCGTTATCTTTGCCGCTTCGATAATCATCTGGTTCCTGCAAAGCTTCGACACAAGGCTGAACCCTGCTGCTGACAGTGCGGAAAGTCTGCTGGCAAACCTTGGACAGCTGATAGCCCCCATATTCGCGCCCTTAGGCTTTGGCGACTGGAGAGCAGCTACCGCGCTTATCACAGGCTTTACTGCAAAGGAAGCGGTGGTCTCAACAATGACAGTGCTCCTTGGCGGCGGAGAGCTTTCAGAGTCTCTGCTGACCATGTTCACACCCATTTCTGCGGTAAGCTTTCTGGTATTCACACTGCTCTACACACCCTGTGTTGCGTCCATAGCCGCGATAAAGCGGGAGCTGGGCTCAAAGCTTGCGGCAGTGGGACTTGTCATCATGCAGTGCGCCATTGCTTGGATAGTCGCGTTCATCTTCTATCAGGTGGGCATGCTCATAGTATAACAGTTCAAAAAGGAGCCGTTACATATGAATTTAGTTGATATAATCGTTCTGGGAGCAGTTCTGATATGGCTTATAACGGCAGTTATCCACACTGTCAGAAAAAAGCGCCGCGGAGAGTGCATCGGCTGTTCGGAGTGCTGCCCCTACAAGGACAGCGGAAAATGCAGTAGCTCACACTGTGGTTCACACAGCAAATAGCGCATCCCCTTGCATAGTATGAACAGTCGTACATTTTGGGTGTACGACTGTTTTTATGCCATATAATGCAAAAAATATGGGAAATTATACGAAAAGCCATTGACAAATCTGTTTTATTTATGATATAATAAAACATAAAATATTTTTGAGCGGGGGAAATCTTATGTCTGATAATACTCAAAAAATCGATCTCAACGGAATGATCACCGAAAAAATAGTCAACATACATACGATCATAATTTTCGGCGTATGTCTTGTTTTTGGTTTCGTTAATATTGCTCAGGGAGCGATTCCCAGCGGTATCATCACTCTTGCTATAGGTGCTGCTGTTCCTGCTGCCCTTACCTTCATCAAAAAAAGAGCTACTCTCACCTTATGCGGCACAATTCTTTCACAGGTCCAGCTCCTTGCGATAATCATCATCTCTGCCGCAAGACACGAGCTCCATTATATGTTTCCCCTCATGCTTGCCTCGATGTCTATCGCAGCTATTTATTACAGCTACAAAAACCTTATCATTCACTGGGCAATAATGGACGGTGCTTGTCTTCTCGGATTTATTTTCAAGTCCCAGTTCTACGTAGGAGCAGATATGGGTTACCTTATCAAGGGAGTCCTCGGAATAAACATTGGTGCAGCACTTATCTTCTACCTTATCAAGTGTATCATTAGCTTTGTCCGCGCTTCACAGACTTCCCACAAAGAGACCGAACGGCTCCTTGTTCAGGTCAATGAGCAGATGGGCAGTACCGAAAAGCTTATGAACAATCAGAATACCGTTGTGGCTCAGATAGCTGATATTTCCGAGAAGCTGAATGACTCCGCTTCTCTTATGGAGCAGGTATCCGCTGCCCTCAACTCCGCTGCCGACGATCAGCATAACATCATCGAAGAGATAGCTGCCGATATCGCAAGCATCACCGATGAGGCGGAAAAGAGCATAGGAGAATCGGAAAAGGCCTCAGAAGCAGCCAAAAACAGTACAAATATGCTTATCGAAAACAACAACGAGGTTAAGAACATGGTGGCTGCTATGGGCGAGATCACCGAAGCCTCTCACAAGATCGAAAGCATCATCAAGGCTATCGAGGATATCGCCTTCCAGACCAATATCTTAGCACTCAATGCCGCAGTCGAAGCTGCAAGAGCAGGCGCCGCAGGCAAGGGCTTTGCAGTCGTTGCCGATGAGGTAAGAAATCTCGCCACAAAATCTGCCGAGGCTGCAAGCAACACATCAGCCCTTATCCAGACCACTATCGAAGCAGTTGACAAGGGCACTCTCCTTGCAGGAAACGTTGCAAAGCGCATGGACGATGTTATCGCTCTCTCCGAAAAGAGCACCGAGCAGTCCGCGGCTATCATCAGACTTACCGAAAGCCAGGCAAGCTCCGCAAGGTCGGCTGACGAAAAGATGCAGAGAATTTCCGAAAGCACCGCAGGCAACCTCAAAACTGCCGAGGAGAGCGCACAGGTCGCTCATTCGGTATCCGAGCAGGTCCGCAAGATGAACATGATCGTAAAGTCCATCAGCAGCTAATCCTCTTCATACTGAGAATATATTGTCACCGCGCATAGGCTGTTCAGCTTATGCGCGTTTTTGTTCAAAGTCCCCTATTTTGCCCTCTGAAACAAGGACTTTTGTGCAAAGTGCATTATAAACATGTGATAAAACCGTGTAAAGTTATATTGACAGGATTTGAAAAATAGGGTATAATAAAACTATGTTAAGTATTTGTATGGAAAATTGAAAACGTTTTCCATGAGAATCTGAAAGGAATAATTGACATGAAAAAGTTTAAAAGAATTCTTTCGGGAGTGACAGCTCTTGCAATGGCCGGCTCTCTCGCTGCATGCGGAAGCTCCGACAGTGAGACCGAGGAAACTACCACCGAAACCACGACAACAGCTGCTACTGTTGCTATCAACACTGAGCCCTTGAGCGAAGATGATCAGAATACTATCAACGACGTAACAGAGCTGCTCCCCGATGTGGAGCTTGAAAACAAGACCATTAAATGGTTCTCCTTCTACGATCCCTTCCACGCAACTACTGCGGGCAACAAAAAGGCTCTTTCTCTGGAGCTCTTCGAGACCAAGTACGGCGGCGAGATCGAATATATCCCCACTACATGGGCTAAGCGCTTCGATGACCTGTCTACGATGATCCTCGGCGGCGAGGGCGTTGACTTTATCGCAGGTGGCGATTTGGACTCCTTCCCCAAGGGCGTTACCAATGGAATGTTCCAGCCTGTTGACGACTACATCGACTACGATTCCGAGCTCTGGAAGGACGTCAAGGACGTCAACGATATGTTCTATCTCAACGGAAATCATTACCTTATCGCAACTCAGGCAACTGCAGGCGCTGTTGTTATCTATAACCGCCAGACTATCAACGAAAACGGCTTCGACGATCCTGCCGAGCTCTTTGCTGAGGGCAAGTGGGACTGGAACGCTTTCAAGGACATGCTTCTCGCTTATGTTGACAACGACGCAGGCCAGTACGGCCTGGACGGCTGGTTTAACGAGATGCCGCTGATGCTCACCTGCGGAGTTCCTTCGGTTGAGATAAGAGACGGTCTCCTCGTTCACAATTTCTATGACCCCAACCTTGAACGTGTAATGAACTTTATGCGTGACCTGAACACAAACGGTCTGGTCCTCGATAAGAACCTGTTTAACTGGCAGACTCACATCGAGTACATCGGCGAGGGCAAGGAACTCTTCTACATATGCGGACTGTACACCCTTGAGGGAGCTCCCGACATCTGGACCGCTACCTACGGCGACGCTGAGGACGTTATGTTCGTTCCTATGCCTAAGGACCCCGAGGCTGATAATTACTACCTCCCTGCTGGTCTTGACGCTTACATGCTCTGCAAGGGCGCACAGAATCCTGAGGGCGTGGCAAGATTTATGGAGTGCATCCTCGCAGCTAACAAGGACGAGGGCACAAAGGAGATTACCCGCGAAAACTATCTCAACACCTACGGCTGGACCGAGGAAATGTTCGAGATGCGCGACACTATCAACGAGATGACCCGCGAGCATCCTGTATACGATCTGCACACAGGCTGCCCCACTGATATGTATAACATCGTGGACAGCGGAGAAACAGGTATCCGTGCTTCCTTCTATGGAATAGACTGGGCTTCAGTAAGAGATTCTCTTGTTGGCGCAGTTGACATTATGATCGACGAGTTCAACGCTACTCTCCAGAGCGGCGAATACGCAGAATAATGATCTTTATATGATTTCTTCCTTCAT
>CAMEYZ010000130.1 GCA_945947715.1 uncultured Clostridia bacterium
GATAATCTGCCTGACTATCCCCCCCGTCACCAAGGAATACGACGATGCCAACGAGGAGCTTGATGTCATGGACAAAATCCACGACTACAATTCCCGCTTAGCACAGCTATGCGACGATAAGGATATCCAGTGCATCGACATCACTACTATGCTTGAGGATAACGAAGGCTACTTCGTTGATTACTACGCTGAAACCGATGGCATGCACTTCAAGCCCACCGCCTACAAGATGATACTGACCAAGATACAGTACACATTAAGCTGATGAAAAGAAACTACGGCAAAGAGACCGATAGAATAATCCAGAATATTTCCGGGGACAATAAGCCCACGCTGCTGTTGCACAGCTGCTGTGCTCCCTGCTCCAGCTATGTGCTGGAGTATCTGTCTCCGTATTTTAAGATAACCGTACTCTATTACAATCCCAACATTTTCCCCGAGGAGGAGTATATCCACCGCATTAACGAGGAAAAACGCTTCATCAAGGAATTTTCCGAAAAGAACGGCCTGCCCGAAGGGTATATCTCCTTTGCGGAAATAGGCTGGGAAAGTGAAAAATTTTACGAGGCTGTCAAGGGCTATGAGAATATCCCTGAGGGCGGAGAGCGATGCTTCAAATGCTACCGTCTGCGGCTGGAAGCTGCGGCGGAATATGCTAAGGAGCATGGCTTTGATTATTTCACTACTACTCTCACCATAAGTCCCATGAAAAACGCAGAAAAGCTCAACGAAATAGGCGAAGAGCTCAGCGGAACCTATAATGTAAGCTTTCTCCCGTCCGACTTCAAGAAAAAAGGCGGATTTCTGCGTTCCACCGAGCTTTCAAGAGAATACGGACTGTATCGGCAGGATTACTGCGGATGCGTGTTCTCCCAAAAGGAAAAGGACGATAGGCTCAATAATAACAAAAACGGATAAGAAGCAACCGCTTCTTATCCGTTATTTTTTACTCCTTAGCCAAGGTCAGCTCTGTCTTCACATCGGACTCCACAGGCTCGCTGTCAGGCACCTCCGACGCGCTTTCAGAAACAGGCTGCTCCGCCTTTTTGGGCTTTTCGTATCTGAAATACAGCTTTGCAAGCTTTTTCAGCTTCTTTGCCATCTTCTTGTCATAAGCTCCCTCTTCCATGCGCCAAGCCCAGTTTCCGCCTCCTATGGTGGAGGGGATATTCATTCTCGCGCTGTCGTCCAGTCCGAGGATATCCTGCATCTGTATCACCGCAAGCCCGGAAACACTGCTGTACACAGCCTTTATCATCGCCCAGACAGGGTCGTCTCCTTCGCGGATATCGAGATACTTATTGACAAACTTCCGTGAGCGCTCATCAAGACTATTATACCAGCCCAGCGCAGTGCTGTTATCGTGAGTACCTATGTATGCCACGCTGTTTTTCACATAGTTGTGAGGCAGATAGCTGCTGTTTTCACGTTCGGGAGAGAATGCGAACTCCAGCACATTCATTCCCGGGAAGCCAGACTGCTTCAGCATCTCACGAACATCGTCCGTCAGGAAGCCTAAGTCCTCTGCCACCAGGGCAACGTCTCCCAGCTTATCCTTTATAGCGTCGAACAGCTTCATGGACGGGCCCTTGAGCCACTCTCCATTTTCCGCGGTCTCGTCCTCGGCAGGTATTGCATAGAAGCTCTCAAAGCCTCTGAAATGGTCAATTCTCGTCAGGTCGAAGAGCTTGCAGCTGTACTTTACGCGAGATATCCACCACTTATAACCGTCCTTCTCCATTTTATCCCAGTCGTAAAGAGGATTTCCCCACAGCTGTCCAGTGGGCGCAAAGGGGTCGGGAGGACAGCCTGCCACCTTAATAGGCCTGTTATCGGAGTCCAGCATGAAAAGCTCAGGCTCTGCCCAGACATCAGCACTGTCCATAGAAACGTAAATAGGCATATCGCCATATATTTTGATGCCATTTTTATTGGCAAACTTTTTCAGCGCCTTATATTGTTTAAAGAATATGTACTGAGTAAACTTCCAGTAGCCTATCATAAATTCAAGCTTTTCAGAATAGCGCTTCATGGCCTCGGGCTTTCTCAGACGGATATCGTCGTCCCATTCGGTCCACATCACCTGTCTGAAATGATATTTCAGCGACATGAACAGCGCGTAATCCTCCAGCCAGAAGGAGTTTTTGCGGCAGAATTTATTGAAGGCTATCTTATCCTCGGGAGTCCCTTCGGCGGAAAATTTCGAGTACGCCTTCTGAAGGATAATATTCTTGAAGCTGAAAAGCTGCGCATAATCAGCAAAATCGGTCTTCTTGTCGATTATCATAAGGTCATGGTCATCAGCGGAAATAAGTCCGTCCTCTATAAGCATGTCAAGGTCGATAAGCAGCGGATTTCCCGCATAAGCAGAATAGCACTGATAGGGCGAATCGCCGTAGCCAGTCGGTCCAATGGGCAGTATCTGCCAGTATTCCTGACCTGCCTTTTTCAGAAATTTCACAAAGCTGTAAGCCTCTTTGCCCAGCGTTCCTATGCCGTGCTTCGAGGGCAGGCTTGAAATATGCAGCAGAACACCGCAGCTGCGTTTTTCGGACATAAAATCATTCCTTTTCAGATGTTTTCGGGCGGAAAATATTTTCCGATGATATTATTATACTACACCCAAAGCAAAATTTCAAGTGTTTTCCTCACAGGATAGAAAAAAAGCAGACAGCACCTGCCGCCTGCTTTTTTTAAGCTATGATAAATTATCACATGTGCTCGCTGAGATAAAGGGAAGCTCTGCTCTGGATATTGTCTGCCGCCTGCTGTGCGGTGGTGGTGCCTGCATAGAATGCCGCTGACTCTTCATTGATGATATCCTGGATTCCGCTTTCGATTCCTGTAAACACATTATTTGTGCTGGAGATAAAGCTGTTTATTCTGTCAACGAGCGCCTGATCGGTATTTCTGAGAACGACCTGCTCGGTGTCGTTGATATAGTAGGTGTTCTCATTGGGCACCTTATTGCCGTCATCATCGGTGTGGTAACCTGCTTCGATCGCTGCTGCGCCCATATCATTAAATGACTGCTTGTTCACGGGGAAACCGTTGTAGGAATAGTATCCGTTTCCGCCGGTGTACTTATCCTCGTCATAATCGATCATGGACTTGATAAGCTCCCAGCCTGCGTCAGGATGAGCTGACTGTGCGGAAACTGAAACATAGTTTGTCGGAATAAGAAATGCTCCACTTCCTGAACCGGGCATGCCCACAAGGCTGATATCCTCGCCCATGGTACCGTCAGCCATATAGTAATAGCTGTCAAAGCCGTAAAGGTAGATGCTGTTGAGAAGTACCTTGCCTTCTCTGTACTGAATGTTGTAGTTGTTCCAGTAATCGGGGTCTGCTGATTCCAGCTCATCATAGTTTATTTCCTCAGGATAAGCCTTTGAGCGCTCCAGCAGCTCAATAAATTCGGGAGTATTAAAGCTGCACTCGCCCGTTGATGTATTTACAAAGTTCTTGTATCCGCTTTGAAGCGCTGCGGAAATAAAGCTATCTCTGGATACATCGGCAGCAAGAAGCGTCATTCCGCTGTTCTGACCAAGTATATCGTCTACCTGCTGCCAGGTTATTGCGCCGTCCTCGGGAATAAGGGACTTCTTTGCACATGCTCCCTGAACACTTACAGAGGATGTGATAGTATAAAGCTTACCGTCATTTTCCATTGCGCGGAAGATGTTGTCGAAATAGTCATTGCGGTCGATACCATTTTCACCGTCAATAAAGGTGTTGAGATCCACGAACAATCCCTTTGCTGCAAAGCTTGCCAGCATTTCGGGGTCGGAAATGGAAAGGATATCGGGTATCTGTCCCGAAGATATCTCGCTGTTAAGTCTTGTAAGACCTGCGTTCCATGAGTCCTCATCTTCGGAGCTGTAGTCGTTGTACTGGCTGTACTCGGTAACGGTGATAAGATAGTTTCCGTCAGATTTATTGTACTTTGCAACAGCCTCGGACAGGTCGGTGGAAGCATAATAGGACGCAAGTGTGACCTCTTCCTTTTCCTTTACCTCGGAATCGTCCAGCTTTCTCAGTCTATAGATAACGGTCTCGCCCGTGTTGTAATCGTAGCCGAGGATATAGAAATCATCGTCCTGTACGGTCATGCTGTTTATCTGATTCAGATACAGTCCGTTATTCAGAAGATTTATCATCACATCGGAGGTGCCATCGCTCTTAAGTCCCATAATGGACTGGTTGTTGTAGCTGTAGTAATAGGACTGATAATCGCCGCTGCCATTGATCATGTTATCCATGCTGGCGCTGGAGCTCAAGTCGAAAGCGTCCTCAAACTCGCCTGTCTGTGTATTGCACTTTTTAACGGACTGAGTTGACTTGCCCTGTGCCTCGTCATAGGAGTAAACAACGAAGCAGAAATTTCCTTCCGCATCTGCGAAGCTGCCGTTTACCCCTGTGCTGTCACCCTCGAAGTTTTTGCTGAACACCTGTTCATACTCCTTGTTAATAATGACAACGCCGTTTATAGAGTTCCATTCCTCGTCGTAGGACTGGAAACCAATAGCTATATCACCGTTCTGATTAGTCTTAATGCTCTGTATATAGGTATTCTGATTCTCAGCAAGGAAATTAAGCGCAGGGATATCGGCAAAATCGCTTCTGCTGATGACCTCACCCTCTGCTGACATATGAACAAGAGACATTGCAGTCTTGTACTGAATAGGCTCCTCTTCATAATCGCTGTAGTAACCGGAGTCGGCTTCATAGGTTTCGGTTACTGCTTCCGCAGCCTCCGACTCAGCCACAGCTGTTTCCTCACCGTCAAGGGGCATAATATCTGCAGTTTCAGTCGTTACATCACCCTCGCTGCTTTCTGTTGGAGATGTGGTATCAGCGGAGAAATCGGGATAATAATGATTTTCAACATACATTATGGAGCCGTCGCTGAGATAGTTTACATTATTTATCGAAGCGCTGTCCTGTTCGTTGACCTTTTCGGCAGAAATATCGGTCTTGCTTACGATATTTCCGTCCAGATCCAGCTTATATAAATACGAGGTAGTAGTTGAAATTGACGTCTCCTCGTCCCAGTTATAATCATTTTTTATCAGGGCAACGCTGTCGCCGGATACGCTAAAGCTTTCAAAGTAGTCGTTTTTCAGCTCGTCGGAAAGTCTGAGCTCTTCGGTTTTGTATTCGATTCTGACAAGCTTCTCCGCTGTCTTTTCAGTATCACTTCCTCCAACTGCCGAGTTATCGGAAGCTTTATCCTCGCTGCTTTTCTTGCCGCAGGCGGTAAACATTCCCGCAGTCAGGGCTGCTGCAGATAAAATGCATATCGCCTTGATAAGTGTTTTCTTGTTGTTCATAGTTTCGTTCCTTTCTCAGAATTTAATCAATTGCCTTCGGTAAGCTTAACCTGCTGACCTTCTTCAATGGGCGCTGACGATGAGATGACGACAAACTCGCTTCCCGTAAGCCCGCTGACCGCAGACTTGCTGTCATTGGAAGCAAGGACCTCAACGGAATATCTAACAGCATAATATCTGCTGCCAAGTGCGGTGCTCTTGGATTCCACCACAAGCACGTACTTGCCGTTCTTATCCTCGCGCACAGCACTGTTGGGTACCACCGCAGGATAATCCTGACCCTTTGCGCCTATTGAAAGGCTGATGCTGTCGCCCGACTGAACATCTCCGCCCGATATGGTAAATTCCAGCAGCTTGCTTGTCTGTGGATTGGACGGGTCAGGCTTGACAGCAGTAAGCGTTGCCGAAATATCCTTGCCGAAATAGTTGTTGGAAATATCAGCATTTGTACCCACAGCCAGCTTTTTAGCCTGCTCCGACTTAACGGAAAAGCTGAGCACAAAGCCCTTGTCGGTGATATCTATAACAGCCGCCGCATTGCCTGCCGCAGTGGTTTCGCCTGCGCGGTATGCAAGGGAGCTGACAGTACCGCTGACAGGCGCGGTAATGGTCCCGCCCAGGGATTTTTCCTTTAGCTCATTGACCTTCTGGCGCTGATACTCAATATCCTCCGCCTGTTTTTTCAGGTCCTCGTCCTCCTGACGGTCTGTTACTCCGTCTGTTATCTTCTTTACCGAAAGATTCGCTTCCAGCGACTCCAGGCTTCTTTCCTTTTCCTTAAGAGAATCCTCCAGAGCCTTCTTATCTGTAAGAAGCTTTACCTTGAAATCCGACTCGCTCTTTTCAAGAGCAGAGCTTTTTTCTTCAAGGTCCTTACGGGTACTTACCTCCCTGTTGACTGTGTTAA
>CAMEYZ010000131.1 GCA_945947715.1 uncultured Clostridia bacterium
TATTTTCTGCATAGCAGTAAAGCTTGCTTCTGCGGAAAAGCTTCTTGCTGAATGACTTAATAAATAATTGATAGTTTGAAAAGCTGCTGCATTTTTACAGCAGCTTTTTTTCGGAAAGGATAGATTATGAATAAATATAATGCTGTGATATTTGATATGGACGGGCTTATCATCGACACGGAAAAGCTGCTGATAAAATACTGGGTCATTGCCGCCAACGAGTTCGGCTATCCCATGAAAAGAGAGCATGCCTTACATATCCGCAGTCTGGCAGGAGCGCTGGCAGAGCCTTATCTCAGAGAAGCGGTGTGCCCCGATTTCGATTATAAGAAGGTCCGCAGCAGACGCATCGAGCTTATGAACGCGGACATTGCCGAAAACGGCATTGAGCTTAAAAAGGGGATAACGCAGCTCCTGGACGAGCTTGACCGTCGGAACATGCATAAAGCTGTCTGCACTGCCACCGACCTGGAGCGGACCACCAGATATCTTACCTCGCTGAATATTTTCCACCGTTTTGACAAGGTCATCTGCGGACCCATGGTGGAGCATGGAAAGCCTGCTCCTGATATTTATCTGTATGCCTGTGGAGAACTGGGAGAGGCTCCAGAGCGCTGCCTTGCTCTGGAGGACAGCCCAAACGGAGTGCGCTCCGCATATTCTGCGGGGTGCGGAGTGGTCATGGTCCCAGACCTTACCGAGCCCACCGAGGAGGACAGGAAATACATCATAGGAGCAGCGTCCGACCTTGAAGCTGTAATAAAATTCCTGTGAGAGCTTTTTACTATTTTTTCGTGCGTTTTTTATAGAAAAACGAAAAGCATGATGATATAATTAGGCATATCCCAAAACAAGATCACAAAGGGGTGTGAAAAAAATGTCAGAAAAAGACGATATCTTTAGTAAGAAGAACAAGGCGGGCGAGACCATGGACTATGAGAAGCTCCAGGAAAGCTTCCGCCGCAACAAAAACCACAGCTTGAAAACGCTGCTTGCCATCTATAAGGGACAGTACGGCAGACTGATACTGTCAGTGATATTCTTTGCTGTCAAAAACTCTCCGGTGTGGGTGCTGCCGATAGTTATTGCGAACATTATCAACATCGCCGCAGAGCCTCCCGCAGACCCTGGCAGAGAGATATTCTTCAATGTGTTGATAATGGTAATTCTGGCGGCTCAGAATGTGCTGACAAACTATTTCCATACATATTTCTACTCAAAGGCGATACGCGAGGTAGAATGTACTCTGAGAAGCTCCATGGTGCGCAAGCTCCAGCAGCTGTCCATAACCTTCCACAACGAAATGGAGTCAGGACGTCTCCAGTCCAAGATAATGCGCGACGTGGAGCAGGTGGAGACTCTTTCGTCCCAGATATTCATTTCGGTGCTGAGCATTGTTATGAACATCATCGTTGCCTTTGGCGTGGTGCTGGGCTCCTCGATGACGGTATTTCTGTTCTTTTTAGGTACGATTCCTGTGGCAGTGCTTATCAGAACTGCCTTCCGCAAGAAGATAAACCGCAGTAACAAGATTTTCCGTCATGAAATGGAGGAAACCTCGGTCAAGGTCATGGAAATGGTGGAGCTTATCCCCGTCACAAGAGCCCATGCACTTGAAGATGTTGAGACCGAAAAGATAGACAATCAGCTGAAAAACGTGGCAAACGAGGGCTTCAGATTGGATATGATACAGTCCTATTTCGGCTCGGTGAGCTGGGCGGCGTTTCAGATATTCCAGGTGGTTTGTCTGGGATTTACGGGCTATCTTGCAGTTAAGGGAACTATCCCTCCTGGCGATGTGGTGATGTATCAGACCTACTTCGGAACGATAGTCAACTCGGTCAGCGGAATTATCACATTGCTGCCCACTATCTCAAAGGGACTGGAATCGGTGAACTCTATCGGAGATATCCTGCTCTGCACCGACGTTGAGGACAGCGGCAGCAAAAAGGATATTGGCACTGTGAATGGAGATATCGAGTTCAGAGATGTGACCTACAAGTACAAGGACGCCGACGAGCCTGTGCTGCATCATCTGAACCTGAAAATAAAGGCGGGGGAGACAGTGGCCTTCGTGGGAGCCTCGGGAGCGGGAAAGACCACGCTCATCAACATGGTCATAGGCTTTCTCCGTGCTGATTCGGGGGAGATACTCATCGACGGTAAGCCCATGAGCAGCTTCAATATCCAGAGCTATCGCCGCAATATTTCGGTAGTTCCCCAGACGCCTATCCTGTTCACAGGAACTATCCGCGAGAACATAACCTATGGCTCGGAGGATATCAGCGAGGAGTTTTTGAGTGAAGTCATCGAGGCGGCAAATCTTAAGGACGTGATAGAGTCCATGCCAAACGGACTTGATACCATGATATCAGAGCACGGTGCAAATCTTTCGGGAGGACAGCGGCAGAGAGTCTCCATAGCACGAGCCTTTGTGAGGGATCCCAGTATACTTATCCTGGACGAGGCGACCTCCGCTCTTGACACCATATCCGAAAAGAAGATACAGGACAGCATCGACCGACTGGTAAAGGACCGCACCACGCTGATAGTAGCCCATCGTCTCTCCACCATACGCAACGCGGATAAGATAGCCGTGATAGGGGAGGGCGGCCTTAAGGAATTTGGCACCTATGATGAGCTCATGGCGAAAAAGGGTGATTTCTATAAGCTGAGGTCGCTGCAAAGCTGAAAATAACAGATATGCCGACAGCAGGTAATCCTGCTGTCGGCGTTTTTTGCACAGATTCTTAACAGAAAAGCTCCGGAAAGGTAAATACCCTTCCGGAGCTGTTTAAACTATTAAATGCTTATTAGCCGAGAGTTACAGTGATTTCGTTCTCGTCCTGGAGCTTGTCCGCAGAAATGAAGTTTCCGTCAAGCTTTTCGCCATTCAGAACGAGCTCCTTAACGCCGCTCTCAACGCCGTTAGGATTGTTGAAGGTCATGTTCAGCTTCTTGCCTCTGAACTTCTTAGTAACGGTGTAGCTCTTCCAGTCGGAGGGAACTGCAGGGTCAACAACAAGACCGTCAGCGTTAGGTCTCATGCCGAGGATACCCTCAACGCAGCCTACCATTACAGTAGAGCCTGTACCTGTGAGCCAGTGTACGTGAGAACGTCCCTCGAAGGGAGAACGCTTGGACTCGGTGAACTGTCCGTGAACGTAGGGCTCCATAACTCTTATCTCAGCCTTGTCGTTCATGGAAGCGGGAGAAGACTCGGTGAAGTATTCAAATGCGCGGTTACCATGACCGAGGAGAGACTCAGCAAGGATAGCCCAGCCCTGAGTCTGAGAGAAGATACCGCCGTTTTCCTTTGTATCGGGGTTGAAGATGTGCATGAGCGCACCGTCAAAGTAGTCATTGACATAGGGAGGCTCCATGATCTTTACGCCGTAAGGAGTATTGAGTATCTCGTGTACGGATTCCATGGACTTTTCGCCCTGCTCCTTGGAAGCAAATCCGGAGATAACGCCCCAGCTCTGAGGATTGAGCCACATATTAGCCTCGGGGTCGTTCTTAGCGCCGACCTTTACGCCGTCCTCTCTGATGCCTCTGATGAATCTGTCCTCATCCCAGCAGTCGGAGAGAGACTTGCCGAGCTTAGCCTGTACCTCGTCGAGATACTTAACATACTCTGTATCGTTCTTATCCTGAGCGTAGCCCTTAAGGATAGTCATTGCATAGTAGAGCTGGAAAGCAACGAATGTAGATTCGCCCTTCTTGCCCATTCTGAGGCAGTCATTCCAGTCAGCGTGGAGACCGGCGGGCATATCGTGGTCGCCGAGACGCTTCATAGAGAAGTCGATAGCTCTCTTAAGGTGATCATAAACGGTGCCCTCGCCGCCTGTTGCGTATACGATAACTTCGTCGAGGAATGCCTTGTTGCCGCTCTCACCGATGTACTTGTCGATAGTGGGGAAGAGCCAGAGAGCATCGTCCGCACGGTAAGAGGGGTGACCTGTTTCCTGAGCGTAGGGAGACTTTTCGTTGTTCTCATCGGGAGCATTTTCGTGACCTGCATTGTGATTGAACTTAACGAGAGGCAGACCGCCGCCGTTATCCACCTGAGCGGAGAGCATGAATCTAATCTTTTCAGCAGCAAGCTCGGGATCGAGGTGAATGATACCCTGGATATCCTGAACGGTATCGCGGTAGCCGTAGCCGTTTCTGAGGCCGCAGTAAATGAAGGAAGCTGCTCTGGACCAGATAAAGGTGATGAAGCACTGGTAAGCGTTCCAAACGTTAATCATGTTATTGAAGGACTCAGAGGGAGTATTTACCTGGAAGTTGTTGAGCTTAGAATGCCAGTAATCCTTAAGCTCCTTGATCTCTGCATCTACCTTGCCAGCCTGCTCGTAGGAAGCGATTATCTCAGCAGCCTCAGCGCTGTTCTTCTGACCAACGAGGAATACTATCTCGATAGTACCGCCTGCGCCCAGCTCAACAGCTGTCTGGAGAGCGCCGCAGGAGTTGCCGTTGTAGTTAAGAACATTGTCGCATCTACCGCTTTCAACAGCGATAGGATTGCCATAGGTCCTGTAGGAGCCGATGAAGTTGTCCAGGGAGCCGTTGTAGCCGCATACAGAAGCACCTGCGAGACCAAAGAAGCGCTCCTTGTGGTTAGAGCCGGAAGCATCTCTGCCGCTGTTCTCGTTGATGTGCTGGATAATTCTGTTTTCATCGAAGGAGGTTCTTGTGATGAACTGAGTATACTGAAGGTTTACCTGATCCTGTTCATAATTGTTTTCGGAGGTGAACTCGCAGAAGCCGTAAACGGAAAGCTTTCTGGGAGTGGGAGCTAAATTGGTGATCCTTGCTCTCCATACCTCGTAGGTCTTGCCGAGGGGAACATAGTATGTAACCTCAGAGTGAACGTCTGCATAATCTGCGGACATCACAGTATAAGCTGTGCCATGGCGGCAAACGCTCTTATACTGGTCGAGGGGCTTACCAACAGGCTGCCAGGAAGCGGACCAGTAATCCTTAGTATCGTTATCCCTGATATAGATATATCTTCCGGGAAGACCGATGTTGGAGTTAAAGCGGTAACGGAGGATTCTTCCGTTTGCGCCAGACTGAACGAAGCTGTAGCCTCCTGCGTTATTAGAGATGATAGCTCCATATTCAGGGGAGCCTAAATAGTTAGCCCAGGGTGCGGGGGTGTTGGGCTTATCAATTACATATTCCTTGTTTTCAAGGTCGAAATGACCGTAGTTCATGGGACAGCACTCCTTTAAAAAGATAATTTTGTAACCGTTTTCAGTAGTCGGAATACCTCCGATACATACTATAAGTATTTTACCATATAGTTACCGTTTTTTCAAGTGATTTCAGAATAATTAACATTTTTTTTACGTATTCAACAGAGAAAATTGTAAAGACGTAAAAAATCCGATACTCTGCGTGGTGCGGAGTATCGGATAACAGCCTTGAAAAATTATCGGGAGGGATATCAGTAATCCAGCTCGAGCTCTTCGTAGCCAGAGGGCACCTTCACATCGGAGGACTTTACAGATGTAGTTATCTTAAAAGAGTAGTAGCCAGATTCGTCCACAAGCATAACGGGATTAAGCTTTGTATCGAATACGCAGCCCAGTGTTTCGCCGTCCTTGTTGGTGAACACCTCGTAATAGTAGCCCTTGCCGTTGTACTTGAACTTGAAGAGATTACCCTTGGCATTATCGGAGATATTGAACTCAGTAACGGAGCCTACAGTTTCAGAGATGTCGATGCTGCCTTCATCTTCGGTAATGGGGGAGACGATCATCTGCTTTGAGGAGAGGTCAAGGAGAGTCATATTCTTAGAATCTATGTAGATGCCCAGACCCATAGAGATATCTTCCTCGTTCATATATGCGATATATTTTATCTTGCTGCCCTTTAAGCAGAAATCAAGAACATAGTCCTTGGATACTAAGGATAACTTCAGAGAAGCCTTAGAGGGGTCCTCGCCCATTTTAGCTACAGATTTGGAAAGCTTGTCAAAATACTTTTTAGTCCTTGATTTTGAGAAGGTAACAGTGCTTGAGGAGGTCTTTCCCTCGTAGCTCTTCCCCTTTTTAGCAAGGCCCGAGTTGAACTTAACGCCTGTGAGCTTAACTGCCTCAGTATAAGCAGGATATCCTATCTCGGCAGGTATCGGGGCCTTGCC
>CAMEYZ010000132.1 GCA_945947715.1 uncultured Clostridia bacterium
CTATAATAATCGGTGGGAAGAACAAGGCTGAAGGAAAGGTCAAGTATCTCGTCATAGGTATAGGAGGTCTGTTCCTTTTCCTCGATAGTGCCGCCGCTTGTGATGTTTGCCATGATATCGGCAAGCTCCTCCTGGTCGAGGATACCCAGCGAATAGAGGGCGTAGTCAGTGATCTCGTTTCTGGAATTCACAACGAGCATTACCTCGTTGTATTCATCTGCCCATTCTCCTGCCACAACATCATACTGAGACTGCAGCAGAGTATCATTATCCAGCATCTCTGACCACACGTTCATGCCCGACATATTGCCCATCTGAGTCATAAGCGCCTGATCAGTAACGCCCACTGCTTCATAGCCTGTTACCACTGTCTGGAACATTTTGCTGGGGTTTACCTGCACAGTACCGTCGGAGGTATCTCTCTTGTAGATATTCAGCGGAACATTGTAGGTGTACTGAATAGCGCTGATATATTCGCCAAGGCCGTTGCTTTCGTCCTCAAGATATGCCCTGAAATCGGACAGATTATTTGTCTGTATCTTCTCAGACATGGTGTTCATCAGGCTGTTCATTATGTTAAAGGAATAGATTTTGTCAAGAGGATGATCCATTTCGCCCTCATGCTTGTCAGCCATGCTTTCCATCATGTCACTCATATCCGCAGTTTCCTCCTGGATAGTCAGCGGATAGGAGGAAAGGGTATCCTCCTGGACCCTGTTGATATAAAGCTGGATACCGTTTGAAATGGACAGAATAAGGGCAATGCCGATAATGCCGATGCTTCCCGCAAAGGCGGTAAGAAGAGTTCTTCCCTTTTTGGTCATAAGATTGTTGGTGCTGAGTGAGAGCGCCGTTCCGAAGGACATTGTAGTCTTTTTGGACTTGCTCCTGTCCTCGGCAGGCTTTTCCGCGGGAACATATTCTCCGTCGAAGGGATTTGAGTCTCCGGTCATCTTTCCGTCGATGAAGCGGATTATTCTCGTTGAATAGCGCTCAGCAAGCTCCGGATTGTGGGTTACCATTATAATAAGCTTGTCCTTGGATATTTCCTTAAGTATCTCCATTATCTGGACGCTGGTCTCAGTATCGAGAGCACCGGTAGGCTCGTCGGCAAGAAGGATATCGGGATCGTTTACGAGAGCTCTTGCGATAGCGACTCTCTGCATCTGACCGCCGGACATCTGACTGGGCTTTTTACTCAGCTGGTCGCCCAGACCAACCTTTTCGAGAGCTTCCTTTGCACGCTGTCTGCGCTCTGCCTTTGGAACGCCTGATAGAGTCAGTGCAAGCTCAACGTTTGAAAGAACCGTCTGATGCGGGATAAGATTATAATTCTGAAAAACGAAGCCGATGGAGTGATTGCGGTAAGTATCCCAGTTACGGTCTTTATAGTCCTTTGTGGACCTGCCGTTGATGATAAGATCTCCGTCAGTAAAGCGGTCAAGACCTCCGATTATGTTCAGCGTAGTGGTCTTTCCGCAGCCTGACGGTCCCAGAATAGACACAAATTCGCTGTCCCGGAACTTGATGTTTATTCCCCGCAGAGCATGGACGACCTCGCCGCCCGTTTCATAATCCTTGACGATTTCTTTAAGCTCAAGCATTACTTAATTTCCTTTCACATTTTTAATGACAGCCAACGCTGTCGCCTTTGTTTTGTTAAATTATATACCAATTATTTAACCCTGTCAATTATTTTCACCGAATTTTCACCATTTTAATATCAATTATTTAACTTGGTTAAACGATTTCTAATGAACACGAAAAAACGGCGAAAGCTCGCCGCATTAATTATAAGATCTTAGAGATATCCTTTTTAGTTCCCAGGAGCATAATATGCTCGTTTTCGGAAAACTCATAGTCTATATCGGGCATAGGCAGAAGGATACCGTTCTTCTTTATGCCCAGCACATTCAGATGATACTTTCTGCGAATATTGAGCTTCATTATGGACTTGCCCACCCATGACTGAGGAACAGTGGTCTCATATATGGAATACTCAGAGCTAAGCTCCACAGAATCGAAGATATTGCTGCTGGTAGAGGTCCTTACCGCAAGCTGGTTTGCCATTTCGCGGTTAGGGTATACAACAGAATCCGCACCGTTTTTCAGCAGGAACTTTTCCTGGATATTCTTGTCAGCCTTTGAGATAACGTAATTTGCTCCCAGCTCGCTGACAAGAGAGGTTATCTCCAGCGAAGCCTGAAAATCCGAGCTTACAGCAACAAGCACGATATCGAAATTATTGACTCCAATGCTGTTAAGAACGTTGACGTCGGTGCAGTCGCCTATCTGAACAGAGGTTACCTTTCCCGCAACAGAGGTTATCTTGTCCTCACGCTTGTCGATGCACATGACCTCGTTGCCCTCTTCCATGTACTTAAGAGCGGCGAAATAACCGAAAACTCCTACTCCAATAACTAAAACAGATTTCATATAAATTCTCCAATTCCTGTATTATCTTGTTATGTCTGTCAGCCCACGGATATTTTCTCCGCAGGATACTGCACAGGCGGATTGATATATGGTTTTGTAAATGCCATTGCCATTGAAAGTCCTCCGATCCTTCCGAAGAACATCAGAAAGATCAGTATTACGCGGGAAGCCGTTGTCAGCTTGCCTACTGTCCCGATGAAAAGTCCCACGGTGCTCACAGCCGAAAATACGCCAAAGGAAGCATATTCCACAGGCATGTTTTCAAGCTGGCTGACAGCCATGGTACCTGCAAATTCCATTGCACAGTACACGAAAAGTATGGCAATTACGCGTCTTAGCAGATCGTCCTCGAGACGACGTTCAAAGACGGTCACCGATTTGTGGTTTCTAAGCTCGGACAGCGTTGACAGAAAAAGCACTGCAATAGTGGTGGTCTTGATACCGCCCGCAGTGGAGCCCGGCGAGCCACCGATAAGCATAAGTATATTGCACAGGAGCAACGAGGAACCCGAAAGCTCCGACTGATCGACGGTATTAAAGCCCGCAGTTCTCAGCGTTACCGACTGGAAAAAGGACGCCATTACCGAATCTCCGATGCCAAGTCCGCTGAAGGCATGTGTTCTCTCAAAGCAGAAAAACAGCACTGCAGGGAAAAATATGATGACCCCTGTGGTTATTAGAACGATCTTTGTATGGAGACTGAACCTTTTGAATCTGAAACGATTTTTCAGGATATCGTCCCATACGTAAAAGCCTATGCCGCCTATGATTATCAGCAGCATAATGACGATATTCACATAAGGGTCGTCCACAAAGGAGGTAAATGACGAATATTCTTCATATCTGCCCATAAGGTCAAAGCCTGCATTGCAGAAGGCCGAAATGGAATGAAATAGCGCGTAATATATCCCCTCGCCTACCCCAAGCTTCGGAATGAAGCGGACCGACAGCAGCACAGCTCCTGCGCACTCACAGACGACAGTGCCCTTAAGAATTATCTTGAACAGCCGCACGATGCCGCCCAGCTGATTGACGTTGATAGCTTCCTGCATGAGCTCGCGCTGCTTAAGGCTTATCTTGCGCTTGGTGAGTATAGCTCCGATGACTGCAAAGGACATGAAGCCTAAGCCTCCCATTTGAATGAGCAGGAGTATCACTATCTGACCGAATCTCGTCCAGTGAGTGAAGGTATCATATGTAGCGAGCCCCGTAACGCATGCAGCGGAGGTCGATGTGAAGAGCGCATTGACAAAGGACGTGCTTTCGCCGTCTTTCGTGGAAACAGGGAGCATAAGCAGCACAGTTCCCACAGCGATAATAACAGCAAAGCCCACCACAAGCTTCTGAGAATATGAAAGCAGAGAAATTTTGCTTTTTCGATCTTTTTCCATTTTCCGATTATCTCCGAAATGTAAAAATCAGGCCTGAAGAGCCTGTATTGTCCATAAAAACTGATTTTACTAAATAATTATATCACAAAAAAAATAAAAATGCAATATTTCTTGAAAAATACAGCAAAATATATTATAATGATAAAAATGAAATCATTTAATATATTTATATTTCATAAATTTGAAAGGAAAATCAGCCATGAATTCAGAAAGAAATTACCCCTGTGCAGTCATCTCCGACAAATGCAGAAAGCGCATATCATCAGGTCATCCTTGGATATACGACAATGAGATTGTATCCGTTGACAAAACTCCCGAGGACGGCTCTCTCGTCGATGTTATCACCGAAAAGAACCGCTATGTCGGAACAGGCTTTTTCAACTCCGCCTCCAAAATACGCGTCAGGATAATCTCCCGAAACGCAAACGATAGCTTCGGTGAGGATTTCTGGCGCAGACGCGTAAAATACGCCTATGACTACAGAAAGACCGTAATGGCTCACGAGGAGCTCTCCTGCTGCCGGCTTATCTTCGGAGAGGCTGACTTTTTCCCCGGCCTTACCGTGGACAGGTTCTCCGACCTGCTTTCGGTACAGATACTCTCCCTCGGCATCGAAAAGAATAAGGACGTTATCCTCCATGCCCTCCTTGACGTACTTGACGAGGACGGTCAGTACATAAACGGGATATTCCTCCGCAACGACGTGAAGATACGTGCTCTTGAGGGCATGGAGGAATCAAAGGGCTGGTACTGGTACAGGGGAGAAACTCCGCCCTCTGCAATGACGAAGATAACCGAAAACGGCATAATCTATAACGTAGACGTGGAAAACGGACAGAAAACAGGCTTCTTCCTGGACCAGAAGAGAAACCGCGCAGCTGCGGCATCTATCGCTGCAGGAAGAAATGTCATGGACTGCTGCACTCATACAGGCTCCTTTGCTCTCAATGCCGCAAAGGGCGGAGCTGCTCATGTTACTGCGGTGGACGTGTCCAAGTCCGCAATAGACAATGCCCGCGCAAATGCGGAGCTCAACGGTCTTTCGGACAGGATATCCTTCGAGACCGCAGATGTTTTTGAGTTTTTACAGTCCAAGCTCGAAGCCCATGACCGTTCATATGACTACATTATCCTTGACCCTCCCGCATTTACAAAGTCCCGCAAAACCGTGGGAAATGCGAAAAATGGCTATCTGGAGCTGAATACCCTCGCAATGAGGCTCCTTCCCAGAGGCGGATATCTTGCCACCTGCTCCTGCTCACACTTTATGACAGAGCAGCTTTTCCGCGAAATGCTGGACAATGCAGCACATGCTGCGGGAGTCACTCTCAGACAGATTGAGTTCCGTCAGCAGTGCGCCGATCATCCTATCCTTTCCTGCGCCGAGGAGACTAATTACCTGAAATTTTTCCTGTTCCAGATAGTATAACACTATGCTCACTGAGTCAGCGCCGAGATAAGCATGAACGCCGCAGCTGCGAACACTGTGACGTTTCTAATACCTATAAAAAATGCGGCAAGCGGAAGCAGCACCGCAGTGATACAGCCTGCTCCACGGCAGATATATGAAGCCGTCCGCAGGCTGAATTTATCTGATTCCTCAAGGAAAAGCCTGAGGATACGTCCTCCATCAAGCCCGCCTGCAGGAAGCATATTGAATACGCAGAGGAACAGGTTTATCAGTCCGAAGGGAGAGCTCCCGAACAGCATAAACAACAGCGCATTTACTGCACAGCCTGCACAGAGGACCCCCGCTTCCCGCCACTTTGAAAGAATTTTCCCTTTTTTGGGGGTTATTTTCACTCCTGCGCCGTAAAAGGTCACGGAGTATATTTTCTGCCCGAACAGCTTCATTACCGCCATATGCCCCAGCTCATGGAGCAAACAGGCACTCAATGCAAGAACAGATATATTCCCGGAAATAAGCGTCATAAGCGCATTGATGAACAAAAATCCAAAGCATACCCTTATCCGCACTCCGTAAAATCTGAGCTCGATCATTTTAGGCCCTGCTCTCTGACGGGAGCTGCTCTATGAAGCTCATAAACCACTTTGCCGCTTTGGAAATAAGGTCATCAGCTTCGGTAGATGATCCTGTAGAGGTGCGAAATTCCTCCGACATTTTTTCCGTCTCCTGCGGACATATCCCCCTGAAAAGCAGCATCGCCGCAAGAACTGCAAGAGCTAACACAAGTCGGAATATCGCAAGCCTTACAAGCAGCGGCTTTTTATCGTTTTTTTCCTTATAATCGCAATTTACAGCTTCTTCCT
>CAMEYZ010000133.1 GCA_945947715.1 uncultured Clostridia bacterium
CTTTTCCTCAGGTATCTTAACAGGCTCATTGGCAAAGCTGTCTGCCGCGGAGAAGCTCTCCTTAGGCTTTCTTCCGCTCATTTCGTCAAGGCGCTCCCCTGTTATAAGGATATCCTCCGCCTTGGAAGCGGGCTCATAAACAGCTGCGCCGCTCCTGTCTATCTTAAAGGAGTTGGGCTTCTTTTCGGGCGCTTCGGTATCGAACTTGACCTTAACAGGAGGAAGCTCCCGGTATGTAGGCTCTTCTGAGGGCTTTGCAATGTCAGCAGCATCACCTGTAGGGATAGGCTTTCCGAACATCTCCTCATCATCCTCGTCGTCATCGTCCCTCTGAGCAAGTACGATCTTAATGACCTGAAACAGCACTATAAGTATACTCGGAATTATCACCACAATGATGATACCCTTTTCCGAAGTTGCGAAATTCAGCAGACTTCCTGTGAATTTGTCATAATACATAGCCTTTGCGATAACGCTTTCAGCAGGAATCTTATATGTATCGTTCACAGGGGAGGTATCATATCTTACAATATAGAACTCCTCGCCGTCCTCCTCCAGCATTTCCACAACTCTTATTATAGCCAGATTATTATCCAGCTTGCAGAGTACCACGCTATCCTCACCGATATTGTCCTTCTCATCAGCCTTTGCGAAAACCGCCGATTCCGCAGGTATCTTCGGTTCCATATTTACCGCATGGGTCTGATATATATAGTATCCGAATATTTTCGGAGCCGACCCTGTTTCCCTGAACGAAAAATAGATAACAAGCATTGCGGCAATCAGAAGGATAAGTATTCCTATCACAATAAATTCAACATACACCCACGGACTCGTCTTCCCCGCCGCAGATTTTTTATCAGACATATTAAAATCCGTCCTTTCAGACATAAACTTAAACTTATACTTTTTCATTATAACACATCTTTATAAAGATTTCAACTTATTTTTTTCTAAAAAAACATTTTAATATACATTTTTTACAATTCTTTTAAAAAAGAGCCCGCATTGACAAAAAAATAACAATATTAAATGAAATATTTCGTCGAGTTCACATAATATTTACAGAACTTTTAAATATGAACAGTATAATTTCTAATGTGTAAATAGAATGCATCTATTCTGTTAATGCCACTGGATAAGCAATAGCTGGACATAAAATGCTCCGGACTGCTGCCCGAAGCGCATTGCACAACTGGTCATAATATTCATATTACCGTTATATTGTCAGGAGATGGTAAAAATGCTGAAGAAATATGTTCTGGTAATATCGGATAACCCGGAAAATGCGGAGAAAATATCAACAATACTGAATTATGACAATTACCTTACCGTATGCTGCGAAAACTGCGGCTACGCAAAGGAGCTGAATAAATCATCCGATTTCAGTCTGATGATATATGACGCAGAAAAGGGTCTTCCTGATGAGGCAAGGAAGCTTTCAGAATTTCTCAATATCCCTTTGCTGGCATTATGCAGGAATATCACCGATATTCCGACAGGTATACACGCGCTTACAAGACCATATAAGAACAACCGTCTTATACGCGAGGTAAACTCGATATACGCTCAGGATACGGTTTCCGGCAGCAAAGAAATCTTTGAATTTGGAAACATTTCCTTCTGTCTATCCAGCGGAAATGTTACAAAGGAAGGTAAAAAGATACATCTTTCCTCACGGGAGACGGATCTGTTAAGCTATCTTTGTCAAAACGCCGATACTACCCTTTCCAAGGAAGAGATAATGTCCGCTGTGTGGAAAAGCAGCCTGGACAGCTCCACCGTAAACGTTCACATCCTTAAGCTAAGAAAAAAGCTGGAGGACAACCCAGACCGTCCAAGATATATCAGGACTGTCCACGGAAAGGGCTATATTCTTAAGACTAAACCGTAAACACAGCTTCGCTTTTCAGATAGATCATTATTCATTATATTGTTCAGAGGTTATTATAAACAAAAAATTCACAAATAACATATCAAAAAATGCAAAAAATTCTATTGACAAAGAAAAAAAACAGAGGTATAATTTGCTTATACAGTGAAAAAGCGTTGACAGGGACGGAATCGGATGCAGTCCGCAAAGAGAACTGCCGTTTGGTGAAAGGCAGAGGGAATGCGCCGTATTCAGATCACCCTTAAGCTGCTCCGCCGAAGGCTTTAAGCGGAGACGGGAACTCCCGTTACAGGGTATTCTGTTGAATGACAGAGCAGAGTGCCGGTATCTTTGATATCGGAACAAGAGTGGTACAGTGGATGCTTCGGCCTTCACCTCTTGATGAGGTGAAGGTCGTTTTTATTTACTTTTTAGTTTTGAAAGGGAGAGATTATCATGCTTACTCTTGACAATGTTTACAAGGCTTCTCACAAGCTCAGGGAAGTTATCAGAAGCACCGACCTTATCTATGCACCAAAGATACGCAGCGACTGCAAGGTGTATCTTAAGACCGAAAACCTCCAGGTGACAGGCTCCTTTAAGGTAAGAGGCGCATATTACAAGATATCACAGCTTTCCGACGAGGAAAAGGCAAGGGGCGTTGTTGCATGCAGCGCGGGAAATCATGCTCAGGGCGTGGCTCTTGCTGCGCAGAAGAACGGCATCAAGGCTGTTATCTGCCTGCCCGACGCCGCTCCCATATCCAAGATAGAGGCTACCCGCTCATATGGTGCCGAGATATGCCTCGTTGACGGAGTATACGATGATGCTCACAACAAGGCTGAACAGCTTAAGGAGGAAATGGGCTACACCTTCATTCACCCCTTCGATGACGACGACGTTATCGCAGGTCAGGGAACTATCGCCCTGGAGCTTCTTGACCAGCTGGACAAGATTGACGCAGTAGTTGTCCCTATCGGCGGCGGCGGACTTATTTCCGGCATTGCATTTACTCTTAAAAATCTTAAGCCCGAGATCAAGGTTTACGGCGTTCAGGCTGCGGGAGCTCCCAGCATGGTACAGTCCATCGAACACGGTAAGATAGAGTGCTTGCAGAACGTATCCACTATCGCTGACGGTATCCAGGTCAAGGAGCCCGGCGAGAACACCTTTACATATGTTAGCAAGTACGTGGACGGTATAGTTACCGTAACCGATGATGAAATTTCCTCGGCAATACTGGCTCTTATCGAACAGCAGAAGCTTATCGCAGAGGGCGCAGGCGCTACTCCTGTGGCAGCTGTGATGTTCGACAAGATACCCGACATCAAGGGCAAGAACGTTATCTGTCTGGTTTCGGGAGGAAACATCGACGTTACCATTCTTTCAAGAGTTATCAAGAGAGGCCTGCTTACATCGGGCAGAACTGCTAACCTCTGCATCGAGCTTATCGACAAGCCCGGTCAGCTCCAGGGTGTTGCGGACATTATCGCAGGCTGCGGAGGAAACGTCATCTCCATTCATCACGAACGTGCAAGCGAGGGCAGCGATGTAAATGGCTGCTATCTGCGCATCGTCCTGGAGACACGCAACTTTGAACATATTGAACAGATACGCTCCGCTCTTGTAAATAAGGGCTTCAAGCTTATAGATTAATTAAAATGGAGGAATCTATCATGGAAAAGGTATACACCAAAAACGCACCCGATGCTATCGGACCCTACACTCAGGCTATCAAAACAGGAAACATGGTATTCACATCGGGACAGATAGCTATCAACCCCGCAACAGGAAACGTCGAGGCAGAGGGCATTGAGGCTCAGACAACTCAGGTATGCGAGAATCTTAAGGCAATACTCGCTGCTGCGGGAACTTCCCTTGACAAGGCAGTAAAGACCGTATGCTTCCTTGACGATATGAACGATTTTGCTGCATTCAACGAGGTATACGGAAAATATTTCACGGGCAAGCCTGCACGCTCCTGCGTTGAGGTCGCAAAGCTTCCCAAGGGCGTAAAGGTTGAAGTCGAGGTCATTGCAGAGCTGTAACGTTCAGCATTTATATCGGTCGAACACAAGGGCTGTCGGAATATCCCCCGACAGCCTTTTTATGTACGCATTAACAAATACTCAATAATTATTTAAATAATGCACTTGAAAATATTATACACATGTGATATAATATAAGATGTATGACTATATAATAAGGAGAATCATTATGTCTTTAAAGGTTGGTATGGTGTCGCTGGGCTGCTCTAAGAACCAGGTGGACGCCGAACGAATGCTCTATAAAATACGCGAGGCGGGCTATCAGCTTGTCAGTGATGCCGCTCTTGCTGATATTTCAATTATTAACACCTGCGGCTTTATACAGTCCGCTAAGGAAGAGGCTATCGAAACTATCCTTGAATTTGTGGCTCTCAAAAATGAGGGCAGGATAAAGCATATCATCATCACAGGCTGTCTGGCAGAACGGTACAGAGAGGAAATTCTCACTGAGATACCCGAGGCTGACGCTGTGGTCGGCATCGGCTGCAATGACGATATCGTTTCAGTTATCCAAAAGGTCAGCGGTGGCGAACAGCTCACCAAGTTCGGCGTGAAGGAAGAGCTTTGTCTGACAGGAAAGCGTATCCAGACCACTCTCCCCTTCTTCTCCTATCTTAAGATAGCTGAGGGCTGCGATAACTGCTGCTCCTACTGCTCTATCCCGAAGATAAGAGGCCGCTTCCGCAGCGTTCCTATGGAGGAGCTTGTTTCAGAGGCGGAAAATCTTGTGGAGCACGGCGTCCGCGAGCTTATCGTTATCGCACAGGACACCACCCGATACGGCGAGGACCTTTACGGAAAGCCCGCTCTTGCCGAGCTTCTTAAAAAGCTGTGCGGAATAGAGCAGCTTAAATGGATACGTGTGCTCTATCTCTATCCTGAAAGAATAAACGACGAGCTTCTTGACGTTATCGCAAGCGAAGAGAAGATAGTTAAATACATGGATATCCCCATTCAACACTGCGATGGCGAGATACTTAAGAAAATGCACCGCCACGGAAATGAGGAGGAGCTCAAAAAGCTGTTTGCCCATATCCGTGAGAAGGTACCCGGTGTTATTATCCGCACAACTCTTATCACAGGCTTCCCCGGAGAGACCGAGGAACAGTTCAACAGGCTCGCTGATTTTGTCACCGAAATGCGCTTTGACCGTCTGGGCTGCTTCCCCTACTCCGCCGAGGAGGACACTCCTGCTGCTAAAATGGACGGTCAGCTGGACGAGGACGTCAAGCAGCACCGCGCCGATATCATCATGGAACAGCAGATGATTATTGCCAACGAAAACAATGTCAAGCATTACGGCGAAATCTTAGAAGTCGTAACAGAGGGCTTCGACCGCTATGGAGACTGCTACTTCGGACGCTCCGCCATGGACGCTCCCGACATCGACGGAAAGATATTCTTCACTTCGCCCAAAAGAAAGCTCGTTCCCGGACTTTTCGTCAAGGTGAAGATAACCTCGGTTATGGACTACGATCTGATTGGAGAGGTGTACGATGAATCTTCCAAATAAGCTTACTGTTATGCGAGTTGTTCTCGTTCCGTTCTTCATTTTTTTCCTGCTGACCGATATTGTGCCCTTAAGTCCCCTGTGGGCGCTGATAATTTTCATCGCAGCCAGCGTTACCGATGCTCTTGACGGTCACATCGCAAGAAGCCGCAATCTCGTGACTACCTTCGGAAAGTTCCTGGACCCCCTCGCCGACAAGGTGCTGGTCATCTCAGCTCTTGTGTGCTTTATTGAGCTTGGTCTTGCAGGAGCTGTGCCTGTTATCATTATAATTGCAAGAGAGTTTATGGTATCGGGGCTAAGGCTCGTGACTGCCAACGAGGGCGTCGTTGTTGCGGCGGGAATATGGGGAAAGCTTAAGACTGCTTTCACTATGGTAGCTATCGTGTTCATTCTGCTCTTCGGAGTCATTTTCGGACTTGACCCCGCAGGCTATCCCACTTGGCTTATCATCACCGAACAGGCTCTTATCTGGATATCCACCGCGCTCACCGTTATTTCCGGCGGAGTTTATCTGGGCGGCTACAAGAGCTATATCGACCCCACTAAGTAAGGAGTTTTCACCATGAGCTACGCCGACAAGGTCTTTATCGACAATGTAAATACTATTTTAAATGAGGGCTTCTCAGACGAGGCTCTGGAGGTCCGTCCACGCTGGGA
>CAMEYZ010000134.1 GCA_945947715.1 uncultured Clostridia bacterium
AGATATCAGTATGATAATCAATACTTCACCTATTTTAATTATAACACATAGCGCAGATTATTGCAATACCCCGAAAAAATAAAAAGCATGTAAGCTTTTTCCAGAAGCCCACATGCTCTTTCAAAATGAATTTTACAGAAACATTTTTATGATACTCTTGAACGGTGACAGATAGGACGGGACTGTTTCGTCTATCAGTGCCTTTACTGTGGCTATTTCCTGCTGGGAGAGCTCGCCCGTTTTCTGGAATATGCTTCCACTGGTCTGTGAATCGCCCAGTGCTATCATCGCTCTGGCATTATCTCCGATAGCAACATATTTTCCCACAGCCAGCGCGCCCACAGAAAAATCACCTACTGCGACCGCTCCCAGTGAGATGATGCCAAGACTTATCGCCCCCGCAGCAAACGCTCCCACGGAAAAACAGCCTGCGGATAACAGCCCCACAGCCAACAGGCCAAAGGAGAAAAGTCCCAGCGAAAGCATGCCAAACGATAGCACACCAACCGAAACCAGTCCTACAGATATTATCCCCTTTGCTCTAAAACCTACCGCAATAAAGCCCTTCGCATTTCTTCCGATATGCCACAAAGGCATTCCCCAAATGGTACGCTTGCTTTTCATTTCATGCAGAGAAACAGAAAGCCGTATATTTCCCTGAATGTCTTCCTGCGGCTGACCTGCCGATTTTTCGTCAATGAGAGTATCCTCCTCGTCAAGCAGAAGATAATCTGTTGTGCAGCCGAACAGTCTGCTCATGCGTATCAGCTTTTCGGTCTCGGGATATGTAACATTGCTTTCCCATTTGCTGATAGCCTGTCTCGACACTCCGAGGATATCGGCAAGCTGTTCCTGTGTATAATTGTTTTCTTTTCTCAGTTTTGAGAGCTTTTCGCCTAATGTCATAATGAATCCTCCATTTCCGAACCTTTCGTTCATCATTATTGTAGCATAACACCCTGCAAAACTCCACCATTTTCAGCTTTCTTTATGTAAGCTTCAGGTTGCATCGACGTAAAATGGAGCTTTTTCATATACAAAAAAAGTATGTAAGCTCTCCCACGGAAAAGCCTACATACATAGAGCATCATTTAAAATACATAAACAGCTGACACTTTATCATGCCGTTATAAAGCTTTCTGCGCTTGTCCGCTCTCTTTCCGAAGAAGCGTTCGAAATCCTCATGGGGAGAAATTATATAGGACGGGCAGTCCGAATTTGCGGGGAACACCCTTCCCATAATGGAGTAAAGCTCCTCTGCTTCCCTCAGCTCCAACATTCTTTCTCCATAGGGCGGATTGCCGACGATAATCCCCCCATTTTCGGGAGAAAAACCCCTCACGTCCGCGCAGGTTATCTTCACCTTGTTGCGGACACCAGCCTTTGCGCAGTTTTCCATGGAAAGCTCCACACTCTCAGGGTCGATGTCCGAGCCGAAAGCGAAAAAGTCCGCGTCCTTATTTATTGCTGCGATAGCCTTATTTCGCTCCTCGCGCCATATTTCCGAGGAAAAGCAGTCCCACTTCTCCGCCGCAAAGGAGCGCTTTATTCCCGGAGCAATGTTCATAGCCTTGTATGCAGCTTCTATGAGAAAGGTTCCGCTTCCGCAGAAGGGGTCGTAAAACTGCGTATCGCTGCGTATTCTTGCAAGGTCGATAATTCCCGCCGCAAGGGTCTCCTTGATAGGCGCAGCATTGGAATTTTTTCTGTATCCTCTCTTGTGGAGCCCAGTCCCCGAGGTGTCAAGGTAGATAGCCGCCCTATCCTTTATGATGCTAAACTGTATCCGGTGGATACTTCCCGTTTCCTCGAACCATTTCACGCCATATTTTCCGCTGAGACGGTCAACTACGGCCTTCTTGATAATTGCCTGACAGTCGGGAATACTGTGGAGCTGCGAATCCAGCGAATGTCCCTTGACAGGAAAGGCGTCAGACTTGGAGATATAGTCCTCCCAGGGCAGCTTTTTCACTCCCTCGAACAGGTCATCAAAGGAGTATGCGTCAAACTCCGCAAGCTCGATAAGAACTCTCTCCGCTGTCGCAAGGCAGAGATTTGCCCTCGACACCAGCTCCTCGCCGCCGAAAAAGGACACTCTTCCGTCCGATACGCAAATATCCTCTCCGCCAATCTTATTCACTTCATATTTCAGTACGCTTTCCAGTCCGAAATGACAGGGACATACCAGCTTTAATCTTTCCATAAATTAGTCTTCCTCTGATTCATCAGGCTCCTCCGAGGCAGGCTCGGGCTCTTCCTCAGCTGCCGTTGTCACAGCTGTTTCCTCCGATGAGGTCTGCGAACTGCTCGAATAGCTTCCCTTGCATACGCCGCAGGTCTCCGGGAGAGCTGATTTCTTATAATATCCTACGCCGCCCGACTTGCAGTTTCCGTTGGAAATAAGTCCTGTTTCGGCGCAGAAATAGTATTCCTCCACATCTTCGCACTCGGGGAACTTCGTAAGATCACCCTGCTCGGCAATATCGCCGAACACGTTCTTCCACACCTGCGCAGAGCTGTAATAGGTGCCTGTTTCAACGCTGTCGTTGTTGTCATAGCCGTACCATACGCCGCTGACATAATTGGGTGTGCAGCCCACGAAGAGCAGGTCGGCATAATTCTGAGTAGTACCTGTCTTGCCCGCAACGGGGATATTCCTGAGCTGAGCAGCAGTACCCGTTCCATTAGGACCGGAAACTACCTGCTGCATCATCTTGTTCATAATATACGCAGTGTCCTCGCTGATAGACTGGATAGGCGTGTAGCTGTGCTCTAAAACAAGCTCTCCGCCGGGTCCCTCCACGCGAGTATATGATGTAGGCTGATAGTATTTTCCGAGATTTCCGAAGGGCTGATATGCCGCCACAAGCTCTCGTAAATATACGCCGTCAGTAAGAGCTCCCACCGCCATAGGCGCAAGGTTTGCGTCGTATGCGTTAAGGGTGGATATCTGGAACTTGTTCTGCACGAAGGAAAGCAGATTCTGAGGTCCGATAATCTCCGCCATCTGCGCAGGAACAGTGTTCAGCGACCTTTCCAGAGCATTATATACAAAAACATTCTCCATGCTCCAGATATCGGTATAGTTGCTGGGCCACTGTCTTGTGCTCATGGGGTCATTTTCGTCCTCTATTTCGATAGGCTCGTCGATAAATATTGACGAATAATTGATGAGGTCATGCTCGATGCCGTAGCTGTAAACGGTGATAGGCTTAATGCAGGAACCAGGCTGACGTTTCGTCATGGTGGCATAGTTGAGGACATTATCTCCCGCCTTTTCGCCCACTGCTCCAGCGACTGCAAGGATATTTCCGTTGTAGTCCATGGCGATGAATGACGACTGAGGAGGATTGGTCAGAACGGTATCGGAGAAGGTGGAATAATCCTGATATTTTTTCTCGACCTCAAGCTGCATTTCAACGTTGCAGGTGGTATAAACCTTGTAGCCGCCGTTGTAGAGCCTGTCGCTGGCCTCTTCGTACTCGATGCCGTACAGGTCAATAAAATCATGGATAACATCGTCGATGACCATATCCACGAACCAGTTCTGGATACCGTTGTCATTGGCGGTGTAGCTGTTGTCGATGTCGTTGGGAGAGCGGAAATGTACCTCTTCATTTACCGCTTCATTGTACTCATGCTCGGAGATAGCGCCGTATTCCAGCATATTTGACAGAACGACCTTCTGTCTTTCAAGGCATGCCTCTTGGTCTGCCCAGGGATTGACCACCTCAGGGTTTTTGGGAATACCCGCAAGACAAGCGCCCTCGGCAATGGTAAGCTCACCCACATGCTTTCCGAAATACTTCTGAGAAGCAGCCTCGATGCCCGAGGTCTTTCCACCGAAGCCGATATAGTTCAGGTATGCTTCAAGGATATCCGTCTTTGTACAATACTGTTCTATCTGGCTGGCGCGGATTATCTCACGCATTTTTCTGTCCCAGCGTGCCTCCGAGTCTCCGGTAACATTTTTTACAAGCTGCTGAGTAATAGTGGAACCACCCTGACGGGTACCCCAGATATTGATTATCTCGTTGACAAACGCTCCGAAGGTACGCTTCCAGTCAACGCCCTGATGCTCGTAGAAGCGGGCGTCCTCGGTATAGACAAAGGCGTCCTGAACATGCTGAGGGATATCGTCAATAGACACGGGGATACGATCGACGTTTCGGCTGAGCTTTTTCATCTGAACAAGAGCGTCGTTTTCGTCATATGCATAGATAAAGGACGAGCTTTGTTCATCAAGGCTGTCCAGGTCGATGTCGATGGTAGTGTTTTGTACGAACTGCACAACATAGACCGTCAGCGCAGCAGCAAGTATCGACCCTGTTATAAGCACGATAAGGACCAGCGAAAGCAGAGTAGTTCCGATGACCGCAAAGGTCTTCTTTACGGGGTTGGATTTTTTCTTTTTCTTCTTTTTCTTCTTGGGGACTTCATCGGTGTATGTATCCGCAGTTTTCTTTTCTTTATTATTCAAATCAACGCATCCTCCGTTCATAAAATCAGCGCAAAAATCGGTTAAAGTTATACAATTTATATTATAACACAAATCTACGCAAATGTTAAGCTATTTTTTGGATTTTGGCGATTTATCCTTATTTATAAAAAATATCCGCTGATAATTATGTATATTGACGAAATGCAGATAGGCACAGGCTTTTTGCAGCGAGGAATAAAAAACGCTCAGCTCTCATATTATATACGGACAAGTGATCAAAAAGGGCTAAAAGCTATGGAGGAAAATCATATGAACTGCAAAAATCTGCTCGACTGCGAAATAAGCGAGGAAAAGCTCTCCGAAAACAGCAAGGGGCTGTCGTCACGGCAGGCGGAGGAAAGGCTCACCAAATACGGAAAAAACGTCCTTGCCTCCTCGAAAAAGGCTAAGCCGCTGAAAATTTTTTTAGGACAATTCCGCGATGTCATGGTAATTATCCTGCTTGTGGCCACAGTGATATCCTTTCTGCTGGGAGAGACTGCTGACGGGATAACTATTGTCGTGATAGTCACCATAAATGCCATACTCGGCTTTGTGCAGGAATACCGCACCGAAAAAACGCTGCTTGCCCTTGCAAACATGACCGCTCCCAACGCAAAGGTCTACCGTGACGGGCATCTTGTGACGCTCCCCTCGTCGGACATCGTACCTGATGACGTTATCCTTGTGGAAGCAGGCGACAAGGTCCCTGCTGATGCTGTTCTTATCAAGGCAAGGGAACTGTGCGCCGACGAAAGCGTGCTGACGGGCGAATCCCTGCCTGCCGCCAAAAAAGAGGGCGACCTGACCGACTCCGACAACCACATCGGCAGACAGGACGTTATCTACAGCGGAACGATGATAACCAAAGGCTCTGCTGAGGCGAGGGTTATCGCCACGGGTACCTCCGCACAGATGGGCAAAATATCGGGCATGCTCACCGATATCGAACAGGAGGAAACTCCCCTGCAAAAGCGCCTTGCAGAGCTGGGCAAAATAGTGGCTGTCATCTGCATAGCGGTATGCATCATCGTAGCAGGCGCAGGTATCCTCCGTGGAGAGCCTGTTTTCGATATGCTGATGACGGGCATCACCATTGCAATAGCTGCCATTCCAGAGGGACTTCCCGCAACAGTTACTATCGCGCTTGCGCTGGCAGTGAGCCGCATGCTGAAACGAAATGCTCTTGTACATAAACTCCATTCGGTGGAAACTCTGGGCTGCACCTCGGTCATCTGCACCGACAAAACAGGCACCGTTACCGAAAACAAAATGACCGTCACCGAGGTTTACTGCGGCGGGGAGCGCTTCTCCGTTTCGGGCACTGGAAACCGCCGCGAAGGGAAGATATTCCCCAAAAGGTCCGACTCCGGCGAGATAGTTCCTTATCGGAAAAGCAAGGATAAGCCCTCTGAGCTGGCAGATATCACCTATGACAGCTGCGGCGAGGACCTCACACTGCTCTTTAACAGCATGATACTCTGCGAAAATGCGGATATCTACATTGAAAATGTCCCTGCAAAATATTCCGTGGAGTGGCAGACCTCCGGCG
>CAMEYZ010000135.1 GCA_945947715.1 uncultured Clostridia bacterium
TGACCTCGTGATTACGAAAGGCCTTGACAGCCATAGCAACGGCAAGATAGGTCTTACCCGTTCCCGCAGGACCCACTCCCAGAACGATGGTATTGTTTTTGATAGCCTCAACGTATTTTTTCTGTCCGAGAGTTTTTGCCTTGACGGTCTTGCCAGAATTAGTAACGCAGATAGCGCCGTCGGACAGCGCAACAGCTTCATGCTCCATGCCGTCGTCCACCAGAGAGAAAACATATCTGATGCTTTGTTCTGTCACCGACTCCCCTTTTGCTATCATATCAAGAAGAGCCTTCACAGCCGAGCAGGCATGGATAACATTATCCTCGTCGCCGCTTATCTTGATATCGTTTCCCCTGCTTAGCACAGCCACATTGTACTGTCTCTGAATGAGATTAACATTCTGGTCGTAATTACCGAACAGAGCGATGATATCCTCCATATTGTCAACATTTACCGTAAGCTCAAATCTATTATCCATTAACGCTCCAATCCTCCGAAAACAAGCTTCGAATAGGCATCTAAAAACATTTATACATTATCATTATAACACACAAATTTCGAAAAATAAAGCATTTGCAAAAAATTTATACTGGTATTTAACATATTTTTTACAAAATAATACCTATTTCGGAAACATATTCTATTATCACAGGGAGAAGCTGTGAGGAAGAAGCTCATCAATGGTGTAGGAAATTATCTCACCGTCATTATTTTCCAGGAGCACGCGTATTTTCGGAGCAAATTCAGAGAGCACCTGTCTGCATATGCCGCAGGGATATGTTTCGCCGCCTGCACTGCTGACGATCGCTATAGCCTCAAAGCTGTGGCTGCCCTCGGAGACCGCCTTGAAAACAGCGGTGCGTTCTGCGCAGCATGCACAGCCATAGGACGAATTTTCGATATTACAGCCCGTGAATATCTTCCCCTGTGAGTCCAGCAGAGCCGCTCCCACATGAAAGCCCGAATAAGGCGCATACGCCCTGTCAAGCATGCTTTTTGCACAGTCTATCAGTTCTCTGTCGGTCACATTCATAGTATATCCTCCGTATTTTTAAATTAATTACTCGTTCATAAAATGTTGATATAAATATGATAAAAAAGCGGTCCAAAGCATAAAAATGCAATCGGACCGCATATTTTACTGCTGCTCAGAGCCGCTCTGCTCCTCGTCAAGATTTGTTTCGAGCACAAGCTCGTTTTTGCGTGAGGTCAGCTTTATTCTGTTTATGCTGCCCTCGGGAGATTCGACGATTTTCGAAGCGATCCTGTCCTCGATGTCCGTGCGGATAAGCTTGCGGATATCTCTTGCGCCGAATTTTCCGCCGAAAGCCTTGGAAGCGATGCAGGAGGCTGCTCTCTTGTCGTATTTGAAGGTAATGTTCTTTTCGAGAAGAGGGTCCTTCATCTCGTCCAGCATAAGGCAGGCAATATCCTTGAAATTTTCCTCGGTGAGCGGGTCGAATACGACCACCTCGTCCACTCGGCTCAAAAATTCGGGACGGAGGAAATCGGACAGCGCCTTCATAGCCTTTTCCTTGGACATTTCGCCCTCAGTCTTGTTAAAGCCCAGGCTCAGCGTCTTGTCGGAGGAGCCCGCATTTGATGTCATACAGATGATAGTATTCTCAAAGCTTACGGAGCGTCCCTGTGCGTCGGTTACCCTGCCCTCGTCGAGTATCTGGAGCAGAATATTCATAACGTCCGGGTGAGCCTTTTCTATCTCATCGAAGAGCACCACGGAATAGGGTCTGCGGCGCACCTTTTCAGTAAGCTGACCTGCCTCATCGTAGCCCACATATCCCGGAGGTGAGCCGATAAGCTTAGAAACAGAGTGCTTCTCCATAAATTCGGTCATATCCAGTCTGATAAGCGGGTCGGTTCCGTCAAAGAGCTCGGAAGCGATGACCTTGACCAGCTCGGTCTTTCCCACGCCTGTGGGACCCACGAAGATAAACGATGCAGGACGTCTGCGCTTGTCAAGCTGTACTCTTGTTCTTCTGATAGCCTTGCTGACAAGCTCCACGGCATTATCCTGACCGATGATGTGCTTTTTCAGATTATTTTCCAGATTGGAAAGCTTTTTATATTCAGTAGCAGATATCTTGTTGGCAGGGATACCTGTCCAGAGCTCGATAACATAAGCGATATCGTTCTCGTCCACGAAAAGGCAGTTCGCCTTTTCACGGAGCTCGGAAAGCTCATTCTGCTCCCGGAGCAGATCAGCCTTTGCTTCTGCGAGCTTTTCAAAGTCAGGCTCGATATCCTCTTCGATTTCCTTAAGTCTGACTTCAAGCTCTGCAATCTTCTTTTCCGCCTTGTCGATAGCGGCAAGCTCAGCACTTCTTATGCTGCGGCAGGCGCAGGCCTCATCTAAAAGGTCTATAGCCTTGTCGGGCAGATAGCGGTCGTTGATGTATCTTTCCGACAGAATAGCGCAGGTGCGCAGAAGCTCGTCGGAGATTTTCACCTTGTGATGCTCCTCGTAATATTTTCTGATGCCAAGGAGTATCTTATAGGTGTCCTCAATGGACGGTTCGCTGACTGTTACGGGCTGGAAGCGTCTTTCAAGAGCGCTGTCCTTTTCAATGTATTTTCTGTACTCGGTAAAGGTGGTAGCGCCGATGACCTGTATTTCCCCTCTTGAAAGAGCGGGCTTTAAGATATTGGCAGCGTTCATGGAGCCATCTCCGCCATCACCGGTACCCACGAGAGTGTGTACCTCGTCGATGAACAGAATGATATTTCCCTCTTCCTTGACCTCGTCAACAAGACCCTTTACGCGGCTTTCAAACTGTCCTCGAAACTGAGTGCCTGCCACGAGAGCGGTAAGGTCGAGCAGATACACCTGCTTGTCGGCGATATGAAAGGGAACGTCGCCAGAAACTATCTTCTGAGCAATTCCCTCAGCCACAGCAGTCTTTCCGACGCCAGGCTCGCCTATAAGACAGGGATTGTTTTTCTGTCTGCGGGAGAGTATCTGGATAGTTCTCGCAATTTCCTTGTCTCTGCCGACGATATTGTCCAGCTTGCCCTCTCTTGCACGCTCGCTGAGATTGGTGCAGAAGCTGTCAAGGAATTTATGTTTTTTCTTCTTTTTATCATCCTTTTTGGAATTTCTGCCATGAGTATCGGCTGACTTCGGAGCCTTGCTATCGTTCAGATCGCCATCAGCATTCCGAGCACTTTCCGCCTGTTCGAAAAAGGGTTTTATCTGACCGCTGAAAAGATTCTGTATAAAATTAGGGATAGCGCCTGTGCCGCCGTGTTCAAAGGAATCCCCGTCGAGACCTTCAGTAAATTCGGTCATGGAATCGGAATATTCCTCGATCTCATCGTCGGTAATGCCCATCTGCTGCATATATTCCTGCACCTGAGGAATACCCAGCTCCTTAGCACACACAAGGCATAATCCCTCGTCGCGTTTTTCATTACCCTGCATAGTTGTTATAAAAACAACAGCCATTCTTTTTTTGCATCTGCTGCAAAGCATCTCTTAACCTCCAGACATATAATTTATGTCACATTATTCAGATGTCAAATAAATTATATATAAATTTGAATAATATCGTATTCTGTGCTGCTTCCTCGGATAAGAATCCGATGCCGCCCGTAATGCCGATAATAAGCTTGACTATTATGACCACTGCGGAAAGCACCAGCAGCGCCCCGAACAGTCCCAGTACGCCTCCGAGCAGCCTGTCTGCTGACCTGACCAGCTCAATGCTTCTGACTGCCAGAACAGCCCTGACAGCAGCCCTTCCCACTATTGATATAACAATAAATGAAATGGTCCACAGTACGTATTCTATGACCTTTACGACGATACCACGGACAGTTGTTTCCTCGATATACTCCGCAGCTGCGCGGGTATTGCCCTCGGTGATAAAGCGAAACAGGTCCGTTTTCATGTCATCGTAGACCATATCCTTTGAGACCGTGACCGGCATAGAATCGTCAAGCTCATACCTGAAGCTGTCGAACACAGGTTCAAGTACACTATTTAGTTTATCACTTATTTCGGGATTAGTCAAGTCCTGTTGAACCACATAGTCCTCATTTTTTTCCGCTTCGGAGGATAATTCTTCATCTGTCGCTTCGGAAATAGCATTTTTCAGCTTTTCCTCCGTGTTTATGATAGTATTCTCAGCGGCGGAAATTATCGATTCCCTGCAGTATTCATCATATATCTGAAAGGAGAACGCATTTGATATCAGAGCTGCACCGATTATTGCCAGCAAATAAACGGCAAACGTAAGAACAGTTTTAAGAAAGCCCTTGGATACGCCGTTTATGATGCCGCATATCAGAACTGCCGCCGCAATAATGTCAAGAATGATATAACCTCTGTCCATCTGACCTCCGCTTTCTTAGTCGAAGCTGATGCGGTTTATTTCGTCATATCCCATAAGGAAGAAATAATTGCCGATCTTGCAGAAATTCTCGTAGGAATCGGAAAGCTTTACGCTTGATATCTCCTGTCCCAGATTATTGTATGTATAGATACCGCTGCCCGTAAGCACGTACACCATGCTGTTATAGGCGAAAATATGCTTAGCCTCTTCTGAAAGCTCCACTGTATGAGGATTTTCAAGATCAGAGCAGTCGGTTATCATAAGGCTGTATTTTCTGAGCAGCGAGTTTTCCATAAGCACAGCGCTAAGCTTGGAGGAGCAGCTGTAATCGGTTATCAGGTCTTCATATTCATTTTCGAGGAGCTTATTTCCGTCGCTGTCGAAATATGCGCAGTGGGTATCGCCGATCATCATCACGTTTCCGTTTTCATCAATAGCCGTGCATACAGCAAGACAATCCACCTTTTCGGACTCCCATATCATTTCTGTACTGTTAAAGCTGAAACGGATAAGTCCCGACAGTACCTTGCCGCCCGAAGCGCCCAGTGTGGTTATAATACAGCCGCTGTTGTCGTTGAGGAAGGTCACATCAATGATGCGGCTGTCATAGCTCTTGTATGTAAAGATATTTTTTCCGTCAGCGTCGTAAATGTCCAGCTGAGCAAGATACTTGTCCGATTTGGTAACCACCGCTGCCAGATCGCTGCTGGAAAGCTCTGCCATAAGAATTGTCTGGTCGCAGGTCTTTTCGTAGATAGTCTTGTACTTGCTCTCAAGGCTGAAGCCGTTGCCGCCCAGGTCGTATATGAGAGCCTTTTTGTTAGATACCGTCAGTATGGGATTAGCGTAGGTATGTTGTTTTTCAATAACAGGCTCACCGTCCGCAGTATATACGAAAAACTTTGAATCGTCCAGAAAGGCAAAATAGTTGTCCATGGCCTTGAGCTGATAATCCGAGCCGCCTGAAACTGCGATAGGAAATTTTCCCTCGGCAAGCTCGGCGTTTTCGGTGCTGTCGGAGACGGCGGGCACCTTTGTAAGTATACCGTCAAGGTAAGGGTACCAGCTGTCCTTGGTTAGAACAGCAATTACCACAAGCACCGCGACGGTAAGCACTGCGAAGAACTTTATGAGGAAATTCCTGCGGTTTTTGGATTTTTGACGTCGTCTGAGCTCGGAAACGTCATTTTCTATTGCCACTTATACATTCCCCCTCAGTAAAAGATTTTGTTCAGATATAGTCCGTGAGGCTGAGCGGTCCTGCCTGCGAGGGTCCTATTTCTGCCCTCTAAGATTTCCGGGATATCATCAGCGGAAAATTTCCCCTCGCTGACCGACAGCAGAGTCCCCGCCATTATCCTAACCATATTATACAAAAAACCGTCGCCTTTTACAACTAATTTCACAAGATTTTCATTTTTTATTATATCAAAATATTCGATAGTTCGCACAGGGTCGTCCTTCTGATTTGCAGTCCCGCAGAAGGAGGTGAAATCGTGGGTCCCTACAAAGTGAGAGGCTGCTTCACGCATTTCATCAAGCTTTAGCTCATAAGGGTAGTGAAGGGCCAGATCGGTAAAAAACGGGTCCTTGACCTCCCTGTTGAGGATAAGGTATC
>CAMEYZ010000136.1 GCA_945947715.1 uncultured Clostridia bacterium
GGTTGACGTCAACCCCTCTAATTTGGTTGACAGTGGTTGACGGTTTATCTTTTTGAATACTGCCTGTTTTGAAACGCCTATTTCTTCAGCTATTTCTCTTACTGTCTTCTCATAAGCCACGGTTTTCTGATTATTTAACGTACCCATCATATTGCACCCTATCTATAATTTTTGTGTTTTGAAGTCTCTGACGATATTTTCAGCTCATCAAGAATCTGATCGCTCAGTCCCTGCGACGGAGCAAGGCGGACAACAATTTTCCCGTTCTCGATAACAATCTGACGCTGCGGTTCTTCCGTTGTGCGCGGATTCTCCATCTCCGCCCGGATTGAATCAAAATACTTGGCGACCGTATGGCGATCTATGTGCAGAGCCGCCGCGATCTCGGACTTTTTATTTACATCCGGATTAGAAATCATATACTCTCGTATAAGCTGTTCCTTGGTGGGACGCCCATTGCCGTCCCACCAATTCGCCTTTCCCTGCTGTTTTATCTTAACATCTCTGACAGCACGAGCTACTTCTAAATGCTGAGCCTGTTTCTGACCGTTCCGTTTATTCGCGGGAATCGGAATTCCGGAATACTTTGCGATATCGTCGCGCGGAAAAGTCACAAAGCTCTCGTTGTACATCTCAAGCGCCTTGATTACATCGTCTTCCGTGAAACGGTTGCTTTCCTCGTAGCTCATATCATCAAAGAGCTTAAGCAGCGAAAAAGCATCCTGCCGCAGCTCGTCTTCAGCGATATTGCACTTAACCGCGTAAATCGCAAGCGTCATGATACCGTAGAACCGATGTCCGACATGGATCTCGGTTCTGATCTTATTCAGCCACCAGTCATACAGATCGCGTTTTACCGTCCATCTCCCGCGCTTTTCGCCGCGGACAACGCGCCGATCGTACCAGTCCGGATACTTCTTCCTTGCTTCTTCGAGGGATAACGGCTTTTTCTGCAGAATTCCGACCACACGCTGGAAATCACCGTTCGTATCGGGCAAAAATCCGAGCAGATATCCAAGTGAAACCCGCTTTCCGAGCCGATACGCCACGACCGGATAATCGCGCCCAAGCTTTGTCTGGCTGCCGACGACCCGGAACCCCTGCAGCACACTCTGAATCTGAGGTTCCTTCAGCGTCGACGTATAGTTGTTCCAGATTCTCCGCGTCAAGGCATACTTCAGCTCACGCAGGAAAGCCTGAAACTGAGGATACATCGCCACCGGACTCTCAAGAAAATAGTATAAGTGAAGCCCGGTGCCGCTGTTGACGACAAAGGTCGCTTCGGGAATCATTCCCCGCTTCATTTCATGAAACGTGTCCCTGAGCTGCGGCATTTCGACGCCGTCAAGGTCGAATGCAATGGCGTATATATACCGGGCATTCTTTCCGACCCTGGATTTTCCGTAGTAAGACACGGGGGACATGATCACAAATTTTTTGCCGATCATCTCATCAAGACTCTCAAGCCCGTCGTTGAGAATATACTTCTCGGCGCTTACCTTTACGTCATCTCTATTGCCAGACGTCCCAGGAGCCCCTACAACGCCCTCTGAGGCGCGTTCACCTATGTCGACACATATTCCTATGCCATTGCCTTTTCCGTCCTCGTAGTGCCCTTTACGCTCGAAGGAGCCGACGGGAAAGAGTTCGCGGTAGAACGTATGGGGATCAACACGCTCGTAATATGTATCCATCCATGCGTTCTTCTCAAGATACAGCGTCCGCTGCTCCTGAATATACGGGCTGTTTTCAGAACTGTTATTCATAAAATCACCTCAATGCGTATACATCGTGTTATATATCCACCGGCACTTTACCACAGGCTAAAGCCTGCGCTGCGCGCCGCTGAAGCGGTGGAAAAGTACCGAATTTAAGTCTACACTAAATTCATAGAACCCGCTGCGGCGGGGAAAGGGGAAAGGCGGGGAGCAAAAGAGTAAACCAGAAAGTCACCTCCCCGCCTTCCCCCTCGATTGACCTATTGAAATGTGGAAAACCCTGCGGGTTTACCACAATCCAACAGGTCAATCTCACCCCCAACCCCCCCTCCGACTTTCTGTCTTATCTTTTTTAGAGAGCGAAAGAGTAATATTTTTACATTTTTAGCAATTCAGCAAGGCTCGTTAGGGTCACTATACCCTATGCGGCGGCGTTTATTATCAATATATTTTTTCGCCATTTTTGAGTTTCCAGTAACTTGTATTTACCCATACGGGTGTTTATTATCAATAGTTTTTTCGCCATTTTTATCGCGATTTTGAGCATATTGCACCACACATAGAATGAAATTTCAAGAGTTTTCCAAAGCAGGTATACGCCATCCATTTTCGGACGGCGTTTGCATTTTCATGAGATATCAGATCAGATTGCTCGGAATGAAACTGTTCTTATCGTCAATCGGCACCGGTTCCTCGCACATACATACTATCCCTCCGGCTCCGCGGCTCAGTTCCGCCTTATCCAGTATCTCGTATTTCTTTACTTCCCGCCGGTCAGGGCTTGCAGACTTTTTGATTTCAAGCGGGTGGATGATGTTGTTTTCTTCCACGAACACGTCTATCTCCTTGGCATTGGAATCGCGGTAGTAGGTCAGATTTGCTTTTGAGCGTGCATATCTGTAATTCCGCACAAGCTCCATAACCACATAATTTTCATAGAAATGCCCGCTTGCAGCGCCGCTCATCAGAACCTCCGCCGTCAGCCACATGGAAAGATACGCGCACAATCCCGTGTCGCAGAAATACAGCTTCGGCGTCTTGGAGAGCCGCTTCAGCGCATTGTTGGAATAAGGCTCAAGCAGATACACGATATGCAGCCCCTGCAGTACGCGCAGCCATTCCTTCGCCGTCGGACCGGATATGTCCGCCGACTCCGCCAGCGTCGCATAGTTCACCTGTTCAGAAACAAGAGCCGCGCATCCCGCGAGGAATTTTCTGAACCTGATCGTATCCGTGATCCCGCCGGCTTCGGCGACGTCCCGCATCAGATAGGTGTCTATATACGAATTAAAGTACTCCTGTCTCATTTCATCGTCGGCGCCGCAGATCTGCGGCATACCGCCCTCCCATATGTGCCGGAACACCTTTACGACATCGTTCCTTTCCGCCCTGCTCTGACGCCGCATCAGATTTTCAAAAGAAAAGTCGAGATCTTCGTCATATACAATTCCGGCCTTTTCCCGCTGAGACAGGCTGAACAGCTCAAAAATCGCGATTCGCCCCGCGAGCGTTTCCCGCACCTTCTCCATCATCTGGTACTGCTGGGAGCCTGTGAGCCAGATAAGCCCGGTTTCGTCCGTCTCATCGCAAATGATTTTTATCTGCTCAAACAGCTCCGGCGCTTTCTGCACCTCGTCGATCAGGATCGGCGGCTTGTACGTCTGAAAAAACAGCACCGGATCGCTCTGCGCCAACTCTCTCGCCATTGCGTTGTCCATGCTCACATACCTGCGGTCCGTTCCCTCCGCCAGATGCTTCAGCATCGTTGTCTTGCCGACCTGACGGGCGCCCGTGACCAGAATCGCCTTGAAGAAATCGTTCGCTTTCAGAATTTTCCGTTCCAGTTCCCGCTCAATATATGCCATACTCGCCCCTCCAATTTTTATGATAATATAAACCATGCTTTATTATATCATAGTTTTCCCGCTTTGTCAACGCCAAATTCAATGTTGAACTTGTCGAATCTCCTCTACTTGTAAATTTTTTATTGCTTCATTGTAACTTTTTTACTATAATTCTACATTTTCTTTTTTATTCTCGTGCTTACTATTTTCAACCGCCTCCTCCTGCTTCTCCTGCGTTGGAAGAAGCTTTTTCGCCGCGTCGATCACCGGCTTGAGCCTTTCGGGCAAATGCTCCTCGATATAGTCAAGCATATTCTCAATTGCGTCAAGCAGCCTGTCGGTGAAGCTCCGCTCGCTGTCGAGGCATCCCCTCAAATATTCGTTCTCCGCAGCCAGATCCGCGTTCATACGGTTCAGACGGTCGAGCCGCTGACGTTCCTCAAGCTGCCTTAGCGGCGACGGTATTTTCGCGTTCAGACGCCGGTTCTCGCTCTCCAGCTCTCTGACCCGCTGCTCTGCGGCCGCTCCGCGGACAGCCATCGCCTTGAGCTTGTCTATATCCTCGACGGTCACGCCCTTTACGGTGCCGAATGCGGCCTTCTCGGGCTTTATTTCATCAAGAGCCAGCTTTACCTTCTCTGCGCGCTTCAGGAGCTTCTGTGAGCCCTCCAGAGCCTTGTTTTCGGCCCTCAGCGCATTCCTCCTTTCCTCCTCCTCTGCGGCTTGACGGACGCTCTCGAGCTCCCTGACGGCAGCCTTATATTCCGTGAGCTCCATATGCGGACGAGTACTGCCAAGAGATATGACTTCAAATCCCTGCTCCGCCGCAAACGCCTTCAGCGTCTCTTTTTCACGCTCCATCCAGAATTTCCACTCGGTCTCGTTGCGGCTCCTGCCTACAAAGCCCTGCTGCTTGAGCGCCTGCTTCAGGGATACTCGTGTTGCCAGTCCTCTTGTCTGCTCTGTCGCCACAGGAACAAAATCAATATGCAGATGCGGAGTAGCCTCGTCGAGATGAAGCACCATGTTGAACACCCTGAGGTGAGGATTGCGTTCCTGAAAGCTCTCCGCAAAGGCTGTCAGAGCCGCGGCGGCACGATCTCCGTTCTCTGTCCCGCAGGCGCAGTCTCCGAGATTTCCGATCTGAAATATGGACTCATGAAAGAGCTTCTCCTGCTTTCCCTGACGTATATGCTCGTAGTAGTCTGGTATCTTGTCCCGGGTCTTTTTCTTTCCGGCGTTGTACGCAGCTACAGCCTCATCGAACAGCTCATGATACACGGTTTTAAGATCGTCGTTGCAAAAAACCACGTTCAGATGAGTCCGTTCCTTGTCCACGTTAGCAGCTGTGAACGAGCGGTTGTTGTGCCTGATGCTGCCCTTACCGGTCATTCCGGCGATGGTGACTTCCATAAAAATCGCTCCCTTCAGAATTCATAAACAACTATAGCCCACGGCAATAGTATACCACAGACGAGCGGGGTTGTCAACCTCTTTGTTACTTTCTGGTGAGAAAGTAACGCAAAAGCACTTTCACACCATCGTCAACCGGTTGACAACCGGGTTGACAACAGTATGAAAGTGCTTTACGCTCTCCGAGGGGGCTGCGGGGTTGCAGAATCGGCCGCCTGCACCGAATCGTATGTTGCCGGAGCACCATCTTCAGCCGCACATTCGTCCGATTCTGTTCGGGGGTCTCCCCCGGCCGTCTGCGGACGGCTCCCCCTGAATTTGATGTTTCTGTCGTTCCTTCCAGACGAGAAAAGCACCATCGTCCAGCCGTCAATGCCGGAACGAATGTGATTTCGTTTTCCCTCTTGAGGTGGTAATTCGGTTTTGAGATCTTCATCTTGCAGCTCTATCGGCTCACATTACGCGTTATCTGAAGCGGTTTCGGCGACGTCTTTAAGCTCTACTTTCTTCAGACCTCTTATAAACAATGTTTTACCAAGCGTTGAAATAAGTTTAAGTGCCGTGCTCATATTCGACGCCGATAACGATAATATAACTATGTTCTTTAATTGTTTCGAACAGAATTGTCCCGGTATGAAAAATGGTAGCCAGCTGAGTAGCGTCTGTCATTTTCAACTTCTTTGTTACTTTCAAGCCATAGTAAACCAGATTGGCGCAGTATAAAAGTACCTTGCACCTTTCTAAGGTGCACTGGGCGCAGAATCTGTACCATATCGGATTTAATATTTAATATTTAAAATTTTAATTATATTTTTATACTTTTACAATTTATATACTTTTTTTGTATTTTTATCAATATTAGTGTAAATCAATGCCAATTTGTGTTGACGCAAGCGACTGTTGGTGCTATAATAATACAGTAGTTTGAGATTGGAAGGAGGCTTACGTGTGTTAATTTGTGTACGCTAATAAGCA
>CAMEYZ010000137.1 GCA_945947715.1 uncultured Clostridia bacterium
AGGAGTTGAAATCACAATGGCTATCAAGTCATATAAGCCTACGTCCCCTTCAAGACGTCAGATGACTGTTACCGACTACAGCGAGCTTTCTAAGGTCGCTCCCGAAAAGAGCCTCCTCGCTCCTCTCGATAAGAAGGCAGGAAGAAACAGCTACGGTCGTATCACTGTTCGTCACAGAGGCGGCGGAAACAGAAAAAAATACAGAATTATCGATTTCAAGAGAGACAAGCAGGGCATGAACGCTACTGTTATGACTCTTGAGTACGATCCCAACAGAAGCGCATTCATCGCTCTCGTTCAGTACGAGGACGGCGAGAAGAGATATATCATCGCTCCCTACGGTCTTAAGGTAGGCGACGTTATCAGAGCAGGTTCTGACGCTGATATCAAGCCCGGTAATGCTCTTAAGCTCGGTGATATCCCTGTTGGTACCTTCATCCACAACCTTGAGCTTTATCCCGGCAAGGGCGCTCAGCTGGTTAGATCTGCCGGCAACATGGCTCAGCTTATGGGTAAGGAAGAGGATTACGCTCTCGTAAGACTTCCTTCCGGTGAGATGAGAAAGATCGCAGTTGGCTGCATGGCTACTATCGGTCAGGTAGGCAACATCGATCACGAAAATGTTAACCTCGGTAAGGCAGGACGCACCCGTCACAAGGGCATCAGACCTACTGTTAGAGGTTCTGTAATGAACCCCTGCGACCACCCCCACGGCGGTGGTGAAGGTAAGTCCCCTGTTGGTCGTCCCGGACCTGTTACTCCTTGGGGCAAGCCCGCTCTCGGCTACAAGACCAGAGCTAACCACAACCGTTCCGACAAGTTTATCGTTAAGAGAAGAAACGGTAAGTAATTCGGAAACATTCCATCGCACTTCAAAATATTTTATTATACTCATAGGATTCGTAAAGAGGAGAATTGTTGATTTTGTCCTCGTGACAAAATCAACACTATCTTGCCTCTAAACATCTGAGAGGGGAGGAAAACCAATGAGCAGAAGTATCAAGAAGGGACCTTACGTTCAGGAAGTCCTTTTAAAGAGAGTTATTGCTATGAACGAGGCAGGCGAAAAGAAGGTCCTCAAGACCTGGAGCAGATCCTCAACAATTTTCCCTGATTTCGTAGGACACACTTTCGCTGTTCACGACGGCAGAAAGCACGTTCCCGTTTATGTTACTGAGGATATGGTAGGTCACAAGCTCGGTGAGTTCGCACCTACAAGAACATTCAAGGGCCACGCAGGCTCCAAGACATCCAACAACGGCAAGTAAGGCAGAGAGGAGAAGATTTTAATGGAAGCAAGAGCACATCTTACAAATGCTCGTATCGCACCCAGAAAGGTTCAGATCGTTCTCGACCTTATCAGAGGCAAGGACGTTGAGACTGCTATGGCGATCATGAATAACACACCTAAGTCTGCCTGTGAATACCTCACAAAGCTTTTAAAGTCCGCTGTGGCTAACGCAGAGAATAACTTCGATATGGACAGAACTAATCTTTACATCTCGGAGTGCTACGTTTCACCCGGACCTATTATGAAGAGGATCATGCCAAGAGACCATGGCAGAGCTTTCCGCATCAACAAGAGAACTTCCAACGTTACTCTCGTTGTTAAGGAAAGAGTTTAAACCGAAAGAGGAGGTAAATTATGGGACAGAAAGTTAATCCACACGGTCTTCGTGTCGGCGTTATCCAGGACTGGGATTCCCGTTGGTTTGCTGAAAAAGCATCTTTCGGCGATACTCTCGTTGAGGACTATAACGTTCGTAAATTTATAAAGGAAAAGCTTAAGGCTGCAGGCGTTCCTAAGATCGAGATCGAAAGATTCGCTGACGATGTAAGAATCCACATTTTCTGCGCCAAGCCCGGTATCCTTATCGGTCACGGCGGTGAGAATATCAACAGCCTTCGCACTGAAGTGGCTAAGCTTATGAATAAGCCCGAAAAGAATGTTTTCCTTAACTATGTTGAGGTAAACAATCCCGATATCGATTCTCAGCTGGTTGCAGAGAGCATCGCTGCTCAGCTCGAAAACCGCGTATCCTTCAGAAGAGCTATGAAGCAGGCTATCGGCCGCGCTATGAAGCTCGGTGCTAAGGGTATCAAGGTTAGAGTTTCCGGTCGTCTCGCAGGCGCCGAGATCGCAAGAGCTGAAACCTATCACGAGGGTACTATTCCCCTTCAGACTATTAGAGCTGATATCGACTATGGCTTCGCAGAGGCTGCTACAACCTATGGTCGTCTCGGCGTTAAGGTTTGGATATACAAGGGCGAGATCTTAAAGGGCGAGGCTAAGTCTACTAACAGACAGACTAAGGCTGCTGGCTCTGACAGACCCGACAGAAAGCGCCGCGGTAACCGCGACGACAGAAATGGCGGTCGCAGACGAGATAACAGAAATCGCGGCGAGAACCGCACCGAGAAAAGAGAAGGAGGTAATAACTGATGCTTCTTCCAAAGAGAGTTAAATACAGAAGAGTACAGAGAGGAAGAATGACCGGTAAGGCAACCAGAGGTAACAAGGTTTCCAATGGTGAGTTCGGTCTGATGGCTCTCGAGCCTGCTTGGATTACCTCTAATCAGATCGAGGCTGCCCGTATCGCTATGACTCGTTACATCAAGAGAGGCGGTCAGGTTTGGATAAAGATCTTCCCTGACAAGCCCGTAACTGAAAAGCCCGCTGAAACTCGAATGGGTTCCGGTAAGGGTTCACCTGAGTACTGGGTTGCTGTTGTTAAGCCCGGCAGAGTTATGTTCGAAATTGCAGGCGTAAGCGAAGAAGTTGCAAGAGAGGCACTCCGTCTCGCTATGCACAAGCTTCCCATTAAGTGCAAGTTCGTTAAGAAAGATGAGGAGGCGAGCGTATAATGAAGGCTTCGGAAATCAGAGATATGACCGCACAGGAGCTGGAGAACAAGCTCGTTGACTTGAAGAAGGAGCTTTTCGCTCTTCGTTTCCAGCTTGCTGTAAATCAGCTTGATAATCCCGCACGAGTTAAGGCTGTTAAGAAGGATATTGCCCGCATCAAGACTATTCTGCGCGAGCAGTCTCACGTTCAGTAAGGGAGGCACTAAAAATGGCTGAAGAAAGAAATCTTAGAAAAACAAGAGTCGGCAAGGTAGTTTCTAACAAGATGGATAAGACTATCGTTGTTGCTATCGCCGATAACGTTAAGCACCCCCTGTACAAGAAGACCATCAAGAGAACAACCAAGCTCAAGGCTCACGATGAGAACAACGTTTGCAACATCGGCGACAGAGTTGAGATCATGGAAACTCGTCCTCTCTCTAAGGATAAGAGATGGAGACTTGTTCAGGTCCTCGAAAAGGCTAAGTAATTCGCCTTTGTAGAGTTTCACAACAGGCTTTCCTGTACGTCACGGCATATTTGTACAAAACGGATAAATTTCGTTGAATTAGGGAAAAACCCTTGACAAATGAAGTGTTCCGTTGTAAAATATAAATGTTGCTGTGATGTATGTACAGGTTTTGCATATATCGTGATACACACGGCTGCGTGTTAATTAAATAGGCAGTCCGAATGTGAAAATAAACCACTATTATATAGGAAGTTCGGGCGCGGACAGATGTACTCTGTCGGCTGCCCTTTACTTCTGTAAGGAAGGAGTAAATGCGCTGTGATACAGATGCAGACTTATTTGAAAGTCGCTGATAATACAGGTGCTAAGGAGCTTATGTGCATAAGAGTTCTCGGCGGTACCCGCAGAAGATATGCTAATATCGGCGATGTTGTTGTTGCTTCCGTTAAAAAAGCAACACCGGGCGGCGTTGTTAAAAAAGGCGACGTTGTTAAGGCAGTTATCGTTCGTTCCGCTAAGGGACTCCGCAGAGAAGACGGTACCTATATCCGCTTCGATGAGAACGCTGCCGTTATTATCAAGGAAGACAAGAACCCCAGAGGAACCCGTATTTTCGGGCCTGTTGCTCGTGAGCTCCGTGATAAGGACTACATGAAGATCCTTTCACTCGCTCCCGAAGTACTTTAATGGAGGCGCCGCATATGAATAATTTACATGTAAAAACTGGCGACACCGTAGTTATCCTCAGCGGCCGCGATAAGGGCAAGCAGGGTAAGGTCGTTGAAGTTTCTCCTAAGGAGAAGAAGGTTATCGTTGAGAATGTCAACATGGTAACTAAGCACGTAAAGCCCAGACAGATGGGTCAGGCAGGCGCTATCGTGAAATGCGAGGCTCCGTTGTATGCCTGCAAGGTAATGGCTGTATGCCCTAAGTGCGGCAAGCCTACAAGACTTGGTCACAAGATCAAGGAAGACGGAACTAAAGTCAGAGTCTGCAAGAATGCAGGCTGTGGCAGCGAATATTAATGAAAGGAGTTACCTATAATGGCAGCAAATCTTAAAGAACTTTATGTCAGCACAGTAGCTCCCGCTCTTATGAAAAAGTTCGGCTACAAGAGTGTTATGCAGATCCCTAAGATCGACAAGGTTGTTATCAATGTCGGCGCAGGCGAGGCTAAGGATAATTCTAAGGTTATCGACGCTATCATGAACGATCTCGGTCTTATCACCGGTCAGAAGCCCGTTGTATGCCGCGCTAAGAAGTCGGTTGCAAACTTCAAGATTCGTGAGGGTATGCCTATCGGCGTTAAAGTAACCCTCAGCGGCGAGAGAATGTACGAGTTCCTCGACAGACTTTTCAATGTTGCGTTCCCCCGTGTACGTGACTTCAGAGGTATCAGCGCTAACTCCTTCGACGGAAGAGGTAACTATTCCACAGGTATCAAGGAACAGCTTATCTTCCCTGAGATCGAGTACGATAAGATCGATAAGGTTCGTGGTATGGATATCAACATCATCACTACCGCTAACACAGATGAAGAAGCCAAGGAGCTCCTCGATATGATGGGCGCTCCCTTTGCAAAGTAATAGGAGGGAAAACTAATGGCAAAAACATCTATGAAGATCAAGCAGCAGAAGGCACCTAAGTTTTCCACTAGAGCTTACAATAGATGCAAGATCTGCGGCAGACCCCACGCGTATTTGAGAAAGTACGGCATTTGCCGTATTTGCTTCAGAGAGCTTGCTCATAAGGGTCAGATCCCCGGAGTTAAGAAGGCAAGCTGGTAATCGGTAAGTGAACCGATACTATACTATCAAGGAGGTTACAAGGTATGCAAATTACTGATACAATTGCTGATATGCTTACAAGAATCCGCAACGCGAATTCTGCAAAGCACGCAACAGTTGATGTTCCTGCTTCCAATATGAAGAAATCCATCGCTCAGATCCTTGTTGACGAGGGCTACATCAAGAGCTTCCAGGTTATCGAGGACGGCAAGCAGGGTATAATCAGAATAACACTTAAGTACGGCGATAACAAATCTCAGGTTATCACCGGTCTGCGCAGAGTTTCTAAGCCCGGTCTGCGTATATATTCAAGCTGCGAGGATATGCCCAAGGTTATGAAGGGTCTCGGCATCGCTATCGTTTCAACTTCTAAGGGAGTTATGACCGATAAGAAGGCAAGAGAGCTCAACGTCGGCGGCGAAGTCCTGGCATTTGTCTGGTAAGGAGGAACACAAGCTATGTCAAGAATCGGCAGAAAGCCTATTAGTGTTCCCGCCGGAGTAGATGTAAAAATCGACGGCGCAACCGTTACGGTTAAGGGACCTAAGGGTACATTATCAAAGACCTTCCACCCTGATATGATCATCAAGCAGGAAGGCAGTGAGATCATCGTTGAGCGTCCTTCTGAGGATAAGCTCCACAAGTCTCTCCACGGTCTTACAAGAACTCTCGTAAGCAACATGGTTGAGGGCGTTACATCAGGCTTCTCCAAGTCGCTCGATATCGAGGGTATCGGTTACCGTGCTCAGAAGCAGGGCAAGAACCTCGTTATGAACCTCGGTTATTCTCATCAGGTTATCGTTCCTGAGATCGACGGTATCACAATTGATGTTCCTCAGCC
>CAMEYZ010000138.1 GCA_945947715.1 uncultured Clostridia bacterium
GTCGGTATCTCCTATCTTCTCTCCCACGGTCACGGTATCGCCCGCTTTTACAAGACAGCCGCATGGTGCGCCCATGGACTGGGACAGCGGGATAATGACCTGCTTCGGCAGCGGAAAGCTGACGGTCTCGCAGTCCTCGGTCCCCTTATCGTGACTGAGGTGCACGCCGTGTAGTTTTTTCATCTGACATATTCCTCCCTGAATTAGAATAAGTTTATGTAAAAAAATAATGTACCTGATAAATACGAAAAAGTACAGCTAAGGTCAACGCCGCCTGTAAACGGCAAGGCTCTTTTCAAGAGGAGGTATGACCCTTCCCGACACTATCCCCGTGAAAAATCCCGAAGCCGTTCCTGCAATGAGCAGCACGGGCGCATAATAAAAAGTATAAACGCTCCCCATGAGCACCGACGCAGCTGCCAGCTGTCCCAGCATATGCCCGATAGCGCTGAGGACGCTTATCATAACATATGAAGCGTTAGTTTTCGACAGAAGCAACGCAGTTATGCCAAAGGAAACGATTCCTCCACAGGAAGACATTATCCCCGCAGTCACTCCCCTTGTCAGAAGCACAAAGGCTGATTTCAGCAGTGTAATAAGAAATGCTGTGGGCAGATTAATACATACGGCAGCGGCAAAAACCGCAATGTTGGCAAGACCTATCCTCACTCCTGCGGGAAGAAATGCCGATGCCATGCTCTCAAAAGCAGACAGCGCTGCAGCCAGCCCAAGCATTATGCCCGTCAGAGAAACGTAACGGGCAGTTGAGTTGAATGGATTTATTTTCATCTTGATAAATAGTCCTATCAGTTCAGAACCACGTCGATATCGTGGGCCTCGTCTGATATTATCCTTACCGATACCCTGTTCGGCAGACATACTATAGACTGACTGCCGCCTCTGATATATCCTGTTTTTTCGCACAGCTTATCAGGACAGTCCGAATGGGAAACGCATATCCCGCCGTTCTTGACGGTAAGCTCCATATCCGTGTCCTCTATAAGATACACTCCGTCCCTGTCAAGGGAAATCTCGGCGACTGTCTGACCGTCTGCACAGACCAGCGCTGTTCTGGGACCGTTTTCATCGGACTGCATAAAAAAATATGCGGCTGCAGCGGCGCAGATGACTGCAGCTGCAGCAACGATATCCCATATTCCGACAGTTTTTCTGCCATTAGTTTGCGAAGGTGAAGCCTGTGTTTTCATACAGAGTAAGCTCGACCCCCTCGCTCTTGTAGACCTTTTTATTTTCGTCCGCCGCAATAATATAGTATTCCTCCGAACTCAGATATTGTCCGAGCTCCTCAGTTCCGCCGGAATATACCGCAGTCGCAAGCATATCCGAGAGTATCCCCCCGTTTTCCGTTCCATATGGAACGATCACCGTGACAGAAGTCAAATCAGTCTCGACGGGATAACCTGTTTCGATAGAAAGGATATGTTCATATCTGACGCCGTCCTGTTCAAAAAATCGCTCATAGCCGCCGCTGGTGGATATATATGCAGCAGAGGTGCTGATGATGCCCAGATATCCCGAAGGGTCCTCGGGATTCTTTACTGCCGCTTTAAAAGTATTCCCGTCAGGCTTTTCGCCGAAAAGAAGGGTAGACGACCCCAGCGAGACTACCGCACACGGAACATCATTATCCTCCAGAAAGCCTGCCGCCTTGTCACAGGCATAGCCCTTTGCAGACGCTCCCAGTTCAAGTCTTGTACCGTCGGGAAGCTTATCAAGACTGTCAAAGCTGCCCTGCAAGGTTCCAAGCGCCTTGTCTATATCCTCCTGTGAGGGCACAACGGGGCTGTCAGAGGATATCCCCCAGAGCTCGGTAAGCGCTCCGCAGGTGACATCAAGACCACCGCCTGTCTGCTCGGAAAGCTGAGAGGTCAGTGCTGCACATTCGGAAATATATCCACCGTGAAGGGTATTTGCATCTGCTTCGTAAATGGTCTGAAGCTCTCCGCTGATATCCATAAGAAGCTCCTTCAGCGGAGAAAGCTTCCTGCTGCTGCCATACATCGTGATGCTCCCGTATGTATCAAAGGCGTAAAGCTCCTCCGACACAGCTCTTTCGGAGCAGGAACACAAAAGCGGCATGACAGACGCCGCTATGCAGACAAAAAGGATTTTCTGACAAACAGATCTATACATACTCATAGATTATAATTTTATCCGATAAAGTCTCTTCCGTCAAGAGTTTTGAGGATTTCCTTTCAAAAACGGCATTACGCACAAATCATAGCCGTTTTTTGTGTTGATTCTGCAAAATATTTCATACAGTCAGACAGCAGCGGGAGGATATATCTGCCATGGCCTCACGGTAAAAGCTCATGTAATCATCGTCCCTCAGATGCAGCTCAGGAATGTCGATACCGTAGGTCTGCATGAGCATTCGCTTTTCGGCGGATATACATTCGCTCGGCTCATAGAAATAGATATGACTTTTGGGGAAATTCCTTTTCTTGCAGCACGCAAGCCACCACATATCAATCTCCGACAGGTCCATTCCAAAGCCGAGAACATACACGTCTCCCATAAGAAAAAGGTCCACCCAGCTTTCAGGAATGTAATCTCGCCTATGGTCGCAGCAGCCCTTGTATCTTCTCATAAAGGACGGGATATAATTCTGTATCTGCGAAAGAAGCCTGCCATAATAATAGTGTCCCATTATCACCGAGCCCGGCGAGGATACCTGCCCGTGGATATGCCATATGTACTTGTCATCGGAGCCATACCTCACGGGAATGAATTTGTGGAGCATCATATTATTGCCGCTGTTGATATTCCCTACCGCATAGTGGCTTGTGAATGTCTTTGCGTCCTTGACAGTCCTCTCGAGCTCAAAGGTATAGTTAGCCGTGATTATCTGGCTAAACGGAAGCTCAAGCACCTCACGGATAAATTCCTTATGCTCGCAGGTCATTTCCATAGACGATAATCTGCGGCACATGGATTTCATGCTGACATCGACCCTGTCGCCCGTTGCTGCCACCACCTGCATAGTGTACGGAATGGAACGAAACAGCTCACGTTCATAATAAACACCGTTTTGCTCAGCCTGATTCTTGATTATACTCTCCCAGGAATCAATGTCAAACAGACGATTTATCCCATTTCCCAACAACAGGACCCCCGGAACAGTTCCACAGGTAACAGGAGGTAGCTTTTTAACTCTTTTTTCTTTCACGTCTTACACCTCTGATATCTGTCCTTCCAAAGGATACCAAAAAATAGGTTCCTTTGGTATTATTGTATTATTTGTTTAAGAATATTATATCATCTCATGCTGATTATGTCAATAATTTACTAATATAATAAGTTCTCAATATTCCGTCAGATAACGCAGATTTATAAAATTTGAAATTATATCATATCGACCGCGGTTTGTCATCCCCTTTTTGGGTGAAACTGATACCTTCTTTCAAAAGTTTGGTAAATGCTAAGAAATAGGCTGAAAAAAATCAATTATTTTCATTTATTTAAAGAATTGATAATTCAAACACAATATGTTAATATTTTATATGTTGATAATCAACGCATACAACAAATATAATTGAAAAGGAAGAATACTTATGAAAAAGAAGATCTTAGCTATGCTTACAGTATGCGCTCTCGCAGCGTCAATGACAGCCTGCGGCAGCAGCTCCTCCGACGAACCTGCAACAGATAACGCTGCAGCAGCTGAGGAAGAATACTACGACGAAGAAGAAAGCTACGAAGGCGAAGAGGGCAACGAGGATGAAGCTTACGAGGAGGAGGATCCCGCTGAGGAGACCGCTTCCGGCGACTTCACACTGCTTGACGTGTCCACAGATATGATCCAGACAGGCGTTTACGCTATCGACGCAGACCAGAACGAGCTTGTGTTCTCGATGTTTACAACACCCTCGGGAACAGCTATGGCTTCTCTCTTTATTTTCTGCCCCGATGGCACAGGCGATGTGCTCTGCGGCACATATTCGGCCGAGTCTGAATATGACGAGAACAACATCCTCTGGACAAAGCTCACTGTTTCTGACGTTTACACAGGCAACACCTTCAACATAGGCTTTGCTGAAGCAGACGGCGGACTGGTATACATTTTCGACAAGACGGGCACCGTATATGACGGTCAGTATCTCACAGCAGACCAGACTGTTGTCTATATGGGCACTGCCGCAGCGCTTATCAGCTGATAGTTCATTCTTCATATCCTTCTTAAATTTGTCAAAGCCGACTTTCTTTTGTAAGTCGGCTTTGGTCGTATAAAAAACAAAAGGAAAATCACAATGAAAAGAAAAAGATCACTTGCGGCAGTATGCGCAGTGGCTGTACTTGCTTTATCGGGCTGTTCGGATAGCTTCGATTACGAGGACGACAGCGTAAGCGAACCCACTTTTCTAGGAAACGGCTGCTCGGGCGGAGACTGAGCCTGAAACAGAAAGCTATTCTGATATGATATCCTCCTTTTCAGCAAAGCTGTCTATGTCCGTTGATGAAAGCGGAAAACTCAGCATCAGCAGAAGCTTTTCGAGCTCCACTCCCATGGGCGAGTACGGAACCTGGACGATACTCGTATGGCTATGCGGAACCGACCTCGAAAGCGGCAGCGGATTTGCCACGGGCGATATCGAAGAAATGCTTGAAGCATCAACCGAAAGCAATGTGAGATTTGTGCTCCAGACAGGCGGTACATATACATGGCAGAATAGTGTCATGGACTCGTCGGGCTTTCAGAGATATGTGATTTCCGACGGAGAGATAGAGCTCTGCGATGAGCAGCCTGCTGCTTCAATGGGCTCTGCCGAGCCTCTTGCGGACTTCATCAAATGGGGCGTGCAGAGCTTTCCTGCTGCAAAGGTGGGGCTTATCTTCTGGGACCACGGCGGAGGAAGCATTTCGGGAGTCTGCTTTGACGAGCAATACGGCTATGACAGTCTTTCCCTGACGGAAATAGATTCCGCCCTTTCGGCAGCAAGCACAGCAATGACCGATAAGTTTGAGTTCATCGGCTTTGATACCTGCCTTATGGGAACAGTCGAAACAGCAAACGTTCTTGCCACATATTCAAGATACATGTACGGCTCTGAAGAGACCGAACCGGGCTACGGCTGGGATTACGCTGCTATAGGAGATTTTCTCGGCGAGGACCCATACGCTGACGGAGCAGCGCTTGGAAAGGTGGTCTGCGACAGCTTCTATGAAGGCTGCGCGGAGATAGGCGCTAAATCGGGAGCTACCCTGTCAGTAATTGATCTTTCAAAGCTCGACGATGTTATCATCAGCTTTAACGATTACGCAAAGTCGATATATGAGGCTTCAGAGGATAATTCCGTGCTTTCCGATATCGTAAGAGAGATCATCTATGCTGATAATTACGGCGGAAACAACAAATCCGAGGGCTATACCAACATGGTTGACCTTGCGGGAATAGTCAGCTCGGGAGCTGCATACTCGGACAATGCGGACGCAGTGCTTTCCGCCATTGATGAAGCTGTGGTCTACAAGAAAAACGGCTCCGACCACCCCGACGCATGTGGTCTGGCCACCTATTATCCACTGGAGCTCCAGGGCTCCTCCGAGCTGAAGATATTCGGCGATGTGGCCATAAGCCCCTATTATCTTTCCTTCGTGGACAGGACAGTCTACGGAAATAACAGCGGCGGAAATACTGACGATTACGACAATTCCTCTATCCTTGATATCTGGAGCAGCGACGAGACTGAGAGTGATGATTACTGGGACGAGTACGAGGACTGCGAAGCATCAGGAGACAGCCCCCCTAATCGAATTTGATGTGGAGCCTCAGCTCTTTGAGGACGGTACCTACGGATTCGCCCTTACCGATGAGTCGCTGGAATATACTGCCGCAGTTGAGGCAGTTGTCCTGATGATGACCGATGACGATTACT
>CAMEYZ010000139.1 GCA_945947715.1 uncultured Clostridia bacterium
CCTCCTATGATTTTTACTTTGGCTTGCGACACCATTGTTATTATATCATAGGAGGCGTTTTTTTCATCACGCCCGACACGTCTTACTCAATTCTCCCCAGCATAGCTGGGGGTTTGAGTTTGGCAATCAAAAGAGCCTGTTATTATGATACATAACCTCTTCGAGCATTGTGTTTCACCCCGATGATATTTTTTCGATAAATGCTGTGTTCTCGATTCACTGTGATAATACTTGTCTATTATATAACATCTACTGCAACAAAATCCTCTTCATTTATTCGTCAAATTCACCAATTATTTTTGTAGACTTGCACAAATCTCTCTGTAAATAAAAGTATTTTCAGTCTGAATAGCTAAAGCTATTGACTTTTTCCCAATAAAATGTTAAAATGCTAATAGGATATAGTATTTCGGCAGCGCTTCGGATATTATCAGAAAAACCTTCCGAAAAATAGGGGGAATAACATTGAAAAGTATCAAAACCAAGATCCTTGCAGCCATGATAGGTATCGGACTGTTTTCGTCGCTTATTATTGGCATAGCAGGTGCAGCACTGAATTTCTCTTCGGCAGAAAGCATTCTCGACAAATCTATGGCGGAAACCGCAAAGCTTGCCGCTTCCCGTGTCCAAACCGAGATCGACCGCTATCAGGCGATCGCTTCCGAAATAGGCTGCATAAGCAGTCTGACAGACCCTGCATCAGCTGAGTCTGAATGTGCTGAAATAGCTGCGGAACGTACAGCCAAATACGGACTTGAGGTATGCGGCATACTTGACAAAAATGGAAAGGACATGATAAACGGAACTGACTTCTCCAACGAAGAGTTTTTCAAGGTATCATCTGCAGGAGATGAATACTGTTCGGATTTTATGGTGGAAAGCAGCTTCGGCGTTGAAAATGCTGTTTTAATTTCCACTCCTCTCTGGGAGAATGGCATATTCGGCAGCACTGTAGCAGGCGTTGTATACATAATCCCTGACAATACCTTCCTTAACGAAATCGTGACCAATATAAACGTCGGCGAGGGAGGAACAGCATACCTTCTCTCTTCGGACGGACTTACCATTGCCTTTTATGACCCTGAGGTGGTCGGCAAGGAAAACGCTCAGGAATCAGCAAAAACTGACCCGTCCTACCAGAAGCTTGCGGAGGTCGAGGCAAAAATGTGCGCTGGCGAAACAGGCTTCGACCAGTATAAATACAACGGAAACCTGGAGCTTGTGGCTTATGCACCTGTTGCCGGTACTCCCGGCTGGAGCATCGGAGTAAACGTTGTCCGTGATGAATTTATGGGCGGTACATATACCTCCATTGTGATTAGCGTTATCATCATTGCTGTCACCTGCGTGCTCGCTGCGGTAATAGCTGTGATATTTTCAAAGAAGCTCGCAGAACCTATTGTTCTCTGTTCCGAGCGCATCGTAAAGCTTTCGGAGGGCGACCTTACAAGTCAGGTGCCTGCTGTCACCTCCCGCGATGAAACCAAAAAGCTGGCAGATGCTACTGCTATCGTCGTATCACAGCTCAACAGTATTTTCAAGGACATTGAAAGAATCCTTGAGGAAATTTCAAATGGCAACCTTGCTGTCAATTCCCGCGATAATCAGCAGCTCTATGTAGGCGATTACAGCCAGCTCATAGAGTATATCGAGCTTATCAAGAACAAGCTTTCTCACACAATGTATCAGATAAATACCGCAGGAGAACAGGTCTCCGCAGGCTCAGATCAGGTTTCATCCGGTGCACAGGCTCTCGCTCAGGGCGCTACTGAGCAGGCCTCCTCCATTGAAGAGCTTGCCGCTACGATCGAAGTGATCGCCGGTCAGATAAATGAAAACGCTGCAAATGCAGAGGATGCAATGAATAAGACAAATGCTGCCGGCGGAGAGATGCAGGACGCAATTACACGCATGGACGACCTCGTTTCTGCGATGAACGACATCAGCAGGTCCTCCGACGAAACCAAAAAGATAATTCAGACCATTGAGGATATTGCATTCCAGACAAATATTCTCTCTCTTAACGCTGCAGTCGAGGCCGCAAGAGCCGGCGAGGCAGGTAAGGGCTTTGCTGTGGTAGCAGATGAGGTGAGAAATCTTGCAGGCAAGTCCGCTGAGGCTGCACAGAATACTACTGCACTTATTGAGAGCACTGTTACCACTATTCGCAGGGGTACAGCTCTTGTTGATGAGGTCGCAGAAAAGATGACCGGCGTATCGGCTTCGGCAAAGGCTGTTGCGGAAATAAACTCGAAGATATCGGAAGCGTCCCGAAACACGGCCGATTCTATCACACAGATAACTATCGGCGTGGAGCAGATATCCGAGGTTGTCCAGGCAAACTCTGCAACCTCTGAGGAATCCGCCGCTGCATCAGAAGAGCTCTCCAGTCAGGCTAATACGCTCAAACAGCTTATTTCCCAGTTCAGATTCAACACAAGGACGCTCCGCTAATATCCGATAACGGTACAAATCGGACCCGAAAATAATACCTAACAAGGCACCCTGCATTTTCGCAGAGTGCCTTGTTTTTTCCGCCGCATAAAAAGAAGAAGCTTTTATTTTGCAAATATATCGTTACAATATCAGTTATTCCAGTAACCGTGAGTTGGCAATCAGTTATCATCATATTTTACAAGCTCCACCCATTCGGGAACTGAGACAGGGTCAAAACAGAAAAACGGAGCCGAACCTTTATCTACAGGAACAAAGAAGGTTGTCCGATAGGATGGCTTTTCAAACGGGAATGAACCCATTCCGTCGGAAAAGAAAAACAGTCCCTTCAGCTTTTTCCCGCAATTATTGGAGCTATACATATCTGCATAATTAAAAACACAGTTAAAATCTGTACCGCCCCAGCCTTGTCCCCCATAATTACTGAGAAACTTATCCGCATCATTTTTTGACCTTACGATAAAGTTATCCATTATCTCAGTATCAAAGGTTATCACGTTAATATTTACAGTGCTGCGTATCTCCATCTCATCAAAAAGAGTGTAAAGCTGCCTGAGAAAATTCGCAGCAATTTCTCCGCTGCAGGAGCCTGACATATCAATCGCTATTATGATATCCGATACCACACTATGCTCCTTGGTCTCGCTGAATTCGATTATCGGAATATCCTGCAGATGCTCCATTCCCCAGCTGTACATGATAGGGTCAATGGTTTCCGGGTCCTCGCAAATTATCTCACTCATAGCAAATTTTTTGATATACTCACGATAAGACATTTTGCTAAAACGATCAGGCTTTTTAACATTGTCAAACATATCTCCATGGATATTCCCATAGTTAAATTCCCTCTTTGCAATAGCCATTGCCTCGGAAAGCATCGCTGACCATTCGCTCTGAGCATCAGGCCCATTTACAAGGTCAGCAGCTGCTTCAGGCATTTCCCTTTCTATGCCCTTTTCCTTGTCATTCCTCCCCTTCCCCTTATCATCAGGCTTTTCCTCTTTTTTATACCACATGCAGTGGTCATCAAGATCAATTGAGCCTACTATTGTAACAAGCTGTCTTACCTCAGCATCTTTTTCTGCTGCTGAGAGCATATCCGTAGCAGCTGTGCTGCCGACCTTCTGGATAAGCTGCTCTGATTTCATGAAGACGGACATTGGAGCCGTAAACACATTCGCTTTTATCATCATACAATTCACTGCAGCATTGGCAGCAGCATCAAAAAACTCATCGTGAGCAGAAACCATAGACGGATGCAAAAACAGACAATGAAGCACAGAATGAACTATCATTTCGTAAATGCGCTTTTTATTTTTCCTGTATAGCTCAATTATCTTGACAGGATTAAAATACAGCTTACTGTAATCTGAACATATGCTTGTCAGCTCGGAGCTTGCCTCAAGCTTGAGTGAGAAGATTGGCTTTTGCAGGAACGGGAGCTCCTTTGCGATGTTCCTGAAATTATATGCAATTATATCCTCTGCAAGCTCCTTTTCTTCAGTTGTGAACTGCTTTGGCTCATTCATCAATATCAGCTCCTTATTTCTTTTCTGAAGCAGAAAGCTTTTTCATCTGCTTTCTGATAGATGCCTCAGCCGAGGTCATTTCTTCAAGATACTTTCCGAAAAATTCATTTTCAGTAACTATCGCCGCCTTGACAATTACACTGTCAGAAAGGATACTGCTCATGAATATTTCAATCTCGCCGCCCTTGCCGTATAGCTTCTGAACAAAAGCTGCGATATTGTTCATCATCTCGTTCACACGTTCATAATTGTTTTCGACAGCTGCCTTGTGAAGCCTCTTTTTCATGCAGGAGATAAGCATAAAGCGAATGTTCATCTTGCAGTTTTTGAGCTTGCTGATAATTTCCTTGGTGTATTTTCCGTCAACGATTAAATCTATTTCCGCCTCGCTGATGGTTTCCTTTACAAGGCAGTAGTATGTAAAAAATTCCTTGGCAATGACGGGTACACCGATGAACTGTGAGATGAGATCTCCCGTTACTGCGATACCATGCCTCTCATAGGAATTGAGCGTCATAGAAAGCTCCTCCCAGCCTCTGGGAGTAAGGATACCATTGTTGGTATCATCAAAGGAGTGGATCATGGTCTCATCGGACGAAATAAACGCTGTTATGACCGGATTGATGTCATGCTGATCAGCATAACTGAGCCATGATTTGCTGTCTGGAACAACATTTATTATCCTAAGACGGTCACGAGTAACAGCATCAAATTCCTTGACGCTCTTATTGTACTCAGGAGGATTTCCTGCCATAACCAGTATCCAGCCATCAGGTATTCTGCTCTGTCCGAGAGTCTTGTTCTGAAAAAGCTGGAGCATAGGCGCTGAAAGTGTTTCTGATGCACAGTTCACCTCATCAATAAAAAGTATTCCATTTTCATTGCCGGTCTTTTCGATCTCATCGCGGACTGCTGTGATGATCTCACTGGCAGTGTATTCAGTGGTGAGCACCTCTTCCCTGCCATAGTTACGTGATACGATCTTAGGAAGTCCGAGAGCGCTCTGTCTCGTGTGATGCGTGATAGAATAGGATACAAAGCCCAGTCCCATTTCCTCTGCGATCTGTCTTGGGATATCTGTCTTGCCGATGCCCGCAGGACCAATAAGCATTACCGGACGCTGTCTGTTTATAGGAATAACACTGGTACCGTCCTCATTCTTTTCAAGATACGTAAGGCAGATGCTGCGGAGCCTGTCCGCCGCCTCAGAGATAGTTACCGGAAATTCGGGTGCTGTAATGTTTGTCATAATATATCTTCCTTTCAGATTTTTTTGCAGAACCTACGATCATTATCGTTTTCCTGTCTATGCTCATATTATAATACCCATTTCCGGTTTTTTTCCTGCAAATCTGCAGAAAAAACAAAAAGCTGAAAAGAAGCTTTTTATTGGCTTCTTTTCAGCAATATGTCAGGAATATTTTTTTCCGATATGCTCAGCATATGCCTTCATCTTTTTTCGCAGTGATGCAGGCTCGAGTATCTCGCAGTCCTCACAGTATTCCAGCGCCCACATAAGTACGCCCTGAGGAGCTGTATTCTTTGTTTCAAACCAGATATCATCGCCATGAATTGCCAGCACCTTAATGTCAAATCCAAAGGTGTCTATAACATTATTGAGTATAGAATTGCTGCATTTGATGACTATCCTATCACAGCGCTCGTCGGTGGCATGCATGACCGGATTATGGGTTCTGTACAGCTTTGGGTCAAACTGATTATTTCTGATATATCTCTGATCATGATACTCTTCGGCAGGCTCATCAAGACATTTCACATTCTGCATCCTGTCCACACGATAATTATTATAATGATACTTTGAATCCTTATAATAATATGTTATAAGATAATAATATCCGTTGGACCAT
>CAMEYZ010000140.1 GCA_945947715.1 uncultured Clostridia bacterium
GATAAGCTCGGTTCTTCCGGTGAGCTTGACGGTATCCTCGGTCAGCACCACAGGAGAGGGCTCAGCAGGGGTCTCAGCGGAGATTTCCTCGGAAACAGTCTCCGTAATTCCCGCATCGGATGTGCTCTCAGAAGCAGATGAATTGTCGGTACAGCCTGCGAACATTCCGCAGCAGAGTACAGCGCAGAGAGCAGCGCATATTATCTTAGTTTTCATAAAAATCCTCCATTTTTACCATATTGTAAAAAAATCCGCACTTAAAAAAGCGCGGATTTTATGCAGGCACATTCCTATTTTTCCGAGTCGTCGCCAACTGAGTATTTTCGGCGTATGTGAGCTTAACTGCTGTGTTCGGAATGGGAACAGGTGGAACCTCACAGCCATTTGCACCTACAATTAGAAGTATACCACATTTTTCACAATATGTCAATATCGCTCTATGAATTTAACATTTATTTAACAATATGTCAATAATATATTATAATTCACGTGGTCCGGTGCTGTTTGTTTCCTCAGACGAGCTATTTTCGGCGATGAGTCCCTTTTCATCATCATTAGCTTCCGATATCGGAGCAGCCTTTTGGCGATTGTTATAGAGTATGCCAACTATTCCCAGAACAGCAGTTATAACAAATGCGATGATGCCCATAGTCAGATTGCGGCTCTGGAGCGAGGAGCCTATCATCACCGAGGATATGGTCGCGGGGAATCTTGCGAGAGTGGCCAGTATACAGAATTTTTTCCCGTTTATGGAGGTAAGCGGGATAAAGTATGTCAGAGCGTCCTTGGGGATACCGGGGATAAGGAACATAATAAATACGATAAGCTCCAGATTTTTCTCGTTGTGAAGAAATTTGAATTTCTCGAACCTGTCCTCGGAGACAAATGCTGAAACAAGGGGCTTTCCGACCTTTTTCACCATTGAATATACAGCAGATGTCCCGATAAGGAAGCCCAGCATGCATAGCACAGTCCCGCCTGCTGTGCCGAAGAGCACTCCGCCCAGTATCTCCACCGGTCCACCGGGGATAAATGCGATGATAATCTGCGCTACAACCAGCAGCAAAAAGATAACAGGACCAAGAGCGCCTGCCTCCATGACCTTGTCCTTAGCCTTTGCAAGTCCGTCCTCAGTGGAGAGCAGCCTGCAATAGGGTATTGCTGCGACGGTCACAGCAGCGGCTATGAGAAGAAATAGCACAACCGCTATGATACGAATTTTATCGGTTTTGGTGAGATGTTTTCCTGAGGTCTTATTTTTCATTTGAGTTTCTCCCTTGTCATTTTTCGTGGTCATTTGGAAAAGAGGTTTACTTTCCTAATGATAATTATATACAGTAATGTGGATATTTGGTATATCCTTTTGTGAAATAATCGTGAAACATTTTACAGGATAATATTTATAAAAAAGCACCGGCTGTTTGGCTGAACAGTCGGCGCGGTAACTACTATATAATATCTGAAATGTCACTGGCTTTCGTCGAAGAACTCATTGTCTGCTCCGTCCTCGCAGAGAGCAGACCCTTTCTCGTCCTCTTTTTCGCAGGAGCAGAGCTTTTCGTCCACGGGACATGGGAAAAACTGCTCAGTGGGAAAATCAAGCTTGCTGAATATCTCACAGGGAGACTCGGCGGGAGAGCAGCACTCCTTCCCAGGAATGCAATAATCATAAGAGGGGATTAGCAGTGAAACAGGACGGGTCAGCTGTATCACTGAAAATAGGCCGATAGTTATGTATATTCCCTTGACAAGGATAGGCTCGCAGCTACTTGCTGTCTTTATCCTTTTGCAGTCGATCTTGGTCTCGAGGGCAATGGGTGTCACCACACTGACGGTGACCTTAGGCTTGTTGATGACCTTGCAGCAGCAATCGTCCTTGTTGTCTCTGTGTCTGCGTTCGTCGCTGGAGAAGGTCTTGATATCGCCGTTTGCGCCGTAGAGAATCACTCTCTTGTTCCAGACTGCACTTCCTGTCAGAGGATAGCACTCCTCGGTGCAGCTGTTTTCGTAGGCGTCCATTTTGATATCAAAGGTGTAGGTGATATCCACCGAGTAGTAGCCGCATTTGAAGGGCACGGGATTAACGGCAATGCATACGCGGCTGACGTCCACGCAGCGGGTCTTGATTATGTTCATGCACTCGGTCAGGCAGCAGCATGGGTCAAGGCAGACGGGAAGCTCGCTGATGCAGTCTCTTTCAGAGCAGGTGTCGAAGATGCGCTGGGTCTCGATGCTGACTGCTTCCTTGAAAAAATCGGGACATTTCTTTGAATCGCTCATAAAAACTCCGTTCTTCTGCATTTGCAGATACATATTGCGCTATATTTACATAAGTGCTGTAATAACATTTTATTCGGAAGTTTTCGGATTGATACAAATTTTTCGTATAAAAAGAAAAAATCCCCCTTTGACGCGCAAAAGGGGATAATTTACTGAGTATTATTCCACAGCCTTAAGAGAGGTAGCCATATCTATACTCTTCATTCTGAAATGCATGGTGATATTGACCAGCGTTGAGAAGAGAATGGTGATAGCCGCCGCCACAGCAAAGCAGTATCCGGGGATTGTGGGGTTGAACATTACCGAATCTGCTTCGGCAAAGATGATGACTATCTTAAGCAGGCCGACTCCGCCAGCAAGTCCCAGCAGCATACCTATCAACGTGGAGAAGATGTTCTCACGGAAAATGTAGGAGGATACCTCTCCGTCATAGAAGCCTAATACTTTGAGGGTGGCAAGCTCGTGGATACGTTCGTTGACGTTTATCGTCACCAGGTTGAACAGGATAACGAAGGCAAGTGCACCCGAAAATACGATTATCAGTATGACCACAAGGGTAAGGCTTTCGATAAGGTCACGGAACCGGTCTCCACCGTCTGCGGAGAAGGTAACCGAAAGAACTGCATCGTTTTTCAGCATCTGTTCAGAAAATGCATTGTTGTCAAAGCCGTCTGCAAGGTCGATAAGATAGGAATTGGAGGCACTTTCTCCCAGAAGCTCGTCGCAGGTCTTCTGTGTTATGTAGACGTAATTGTTGGCATAGTTTTCGGTTATTCCCAGAACAGTAAGTCCTCGGCTTCCGTCCTCGACGTTTATGGTACCGCCCACCTTTACGCCCAGCACATTGGCAAGCTTTTCATTGATTATTGCTCCGTCCTCGGGGATATACAGCTTAAGTCCCGATTTTCTTTCGCGGAGCTTGATATAATTGCCGAGCTCATTGATATCCTCAGGAGCGACTATGTAGCAATCGGAAACGGTCTTGCTGTCGGAGGATACCTCCTTGATAGCCTGATATGCTCCCATGTATGAGTTTACCGTATCATTTCCGTCGATAAGGGCTGTGAGCTCGTCCAGTGTTTCAATGTCTGCATCTGTATCAAATGCAATGGCCGCGTCATAGGTGAGTATCCCGCCGAATTGCAGGTCCACGATAGAGGATATGGCGTGCTGCAGGCTAAATCCCGCCACCAGCAGGGAGGTGCAGCCCGCAATGCCCAGAACGGACATTAAAAATCTGCTCTTGTATCTGAGAAGATTTCTGAATGTGACCTTAAATGTGAAGCTGAGCTTTTTCCAGATGAAGGGCAGTCTTTCCAGAAATACCCGTCTTCCGCTCTTGGGAGGTCTTGGACGCATGAGCTGTGCAGGCTCTGCAGAAAGCTCTCTTTTGCAGGCAGCATATGCTGAAACGGAGGTGCATATCACCGAAACTGCAAGGCAGCCTATCAGATAGGTCCATTTGAAGGGAGTTTCTATGTCGGGGAAATCATACAGGGATACGTATGCGTTGAAAATAATCCGGGGGAGTATGGGCAGAGAAATGCACACGCCGATAACGCTTCCAAGAATGCTTGCTGCCGCAGCATATATCACATACTGCATGGCAATGCTTCCCTTTTCAAAGCCCAGCGCTTTGAAGGTGCCTATTTCGGTGCGCTGTTCCTCGACCATTCTTGTCATGGTGCAGACGCAGACAAGTGCGCCTATCAGGATAAAGAATAGAGGGAATATAAGAGCTACATTGTCCACTCGTTCGCAGTCGTTTGCATACTCAGCATAAGCGCTGAATGCCTCGCCGCGGGTGAGAACGTACCATTTCCCGTTTTCAATGGCATCATTCAGTTCATTTTCCGATTTTTCAAGCTCTGCATATCCATCGTCAAGCTCAGCTCGTGCATCTTCAAGCTCTGTTTTTGAATCCTCCAGCTGTTTTTCGGAGTCTGTCAGCTGAGTTTCGCCCTCTTTAAGTTGTTTTTTTCCGTCGGAAATCTGTAGCTGTGTATCGTTTAAAAGCTCGGACTGTTCCTGTATCTGCAGAGCGATATGGCTTGTCTGACTTCTGACAAGCTCGTTTGCGGAGGATATCTGTCTGCGCATTTCCTTTTTGCCTGCAGCATCTGCGGCAGGGTCGGTGATTATGTATATCGCCAGCATATCCCGCATATTTACGTTAATCTCAAAGGCATCATAAGCGGACTGGATATCCTTCAGATTATTGACAAGCTCGTCGGGGAGGGTCTGAACATAGCTTTCCAGATATTCCTCCAGAATATCGTCGATATCGAGACAGGTCTGCTGGAGAGTGAGAAAATCCTCCTGAGCCTTTTCGAGCTGCTTTGCACCGTCCTCGTACTGCTTCTGAGCATTTTCAAGTTCCTTTTTCTTTTCGTCCAGCTCTTTTCTGCCGGTCTCCAGCTGCTTCACAGCAGAATCATAGGCGTCCTTGCCCGATTTATATTCCTTTTCGGCGTCCTCGAGCTCCTTGCGGGCATCGGAGATATCCTCTTCGGCAGTCTTTCTGACCTCTTCTCTGCGTATTTCCACTCTTTCGTCGGCTAAGGCTTCAAGGCTTTCCTTGGTGATATCCGCTCTGTCAGAATACTCGTCATGGAAGCAGTTAAGTCCCGACAGGCTTTCGCCGCAGAGGTAAATGTCGGTGTAGGACTCGTAGGAGAAGCTTTCCTCGGGGATAAGGATATATCCGTTGACCGAGCCGTTTCCTATCGTGGAGGTGTCGCGACTGTGGGAGATGTACAGCGGAGAATGTACCAGACCAACGATGGTGTACTCGGTCTGCGACAGGATATCCTCGATATCTGAATCGGAGTCGGCGGAGAGAGTTATCTTTTCGCCTATTTTAAAGGGCTCGCAGCCTGAGGGGGAATAATCCGCCACACATTCATCGGGGCTTTCGGGGAGACGTCCCTCCATGACCTCAGGGATATTGATATCGCTGTCAGCGCTGTATGAATATGCCGAAACGATGAGATTCTCGGTGTTGCGTGTAATGAAAAGGTCTGCGGAATAGCCCGCGTAGATGTCCGAAATATCGGGGCTTTCCGACAATGCGGTGACGTCGTCCTCGGAGAAGCCCAGTGTGGAGCGCAGACGAAAATCGGCGGTATTATGTCCGCTGACAAATTTGTAAGCGGAGTCCATCATATAGCCGCTGGAAGATTTTATCCCCGAAAAAAATGCGCAGCCTATTGCGATGATAGCAAGTATCGAAATAAATCTTCCTCTGGTGCGGTGGAGACTGCGCAGAGTATTTTTAAGCTGATTGTTTTTCATAAGTAGATACGTTACCTCGTTATCTCAGAATAGTTACCATTCGATAGACTCCACGGGGGAGGGCTTTTTGTTTACGACGATACGCGAGACCTTGCTGTTTTTCATGGTGATGATACGGTCTGCCATGGGAGTTATCGCCTGATTGTGTGTGATAACGATAACGGTCATATTCTGCTCGCGGCAGGTCCTGTGGAGCAGGGAAAGTATGGTTTTTCCCGTATTGTAGTCCAGAGCACCGGTAGGCTCGTCGCAGAGCAGCAG
>CAMEYZ010000141.1 GCA_945947715.1 uncultured Clostridia bacterium
TATGAAAAGTACAAGGAGCTGATCGGATTCAGAAGCTTTCTGCTGTCCATTCCCTTTTCAAAGGAAAGATATATCGAGCCCTGTCTCAGCGAATATCAGAAGGGTAGCTCGGCAAGCTTTAATCCCTTTGATACCTTTTACGGAAGCTTTTATGCAAAAAATTATTTTACCATGCTCAACGACCCCAAGCTTCAGGATAACGTCAAGCTGATATACTCTGGCTGGAGCGTTCTCATAAACAGCAGCAACATACAGTCCGACCTTGGCGAGTCTCTCATAAAGTATTACACAAGCTCCATAGATTCGATTATCACGCTGTATAATAAGCTGACTACCGGCAGCATCGCCGATTTTTCAGGCGATCTCTCCACACTAACTCCCACAGACTGGGATAACGCTGCTGCGTGTATGAACATTTCCGGAGAACTGTTCCGCACTGACCTTAAAACTAAGGACAGCAAAATTAAAAACATATGCAAGAAAGCTCAACTCGACGATGCCACTACCAAGACAATAATCGGAGCCTTTGCCTATATCACCACGGCAATAAGCAAGGTCCGCGACATCTTCCCCTGCACCTCGGACGAGCTTAAGGCAGATTACGTGAAGCACTATGAAAAGCTCTCGCTGCTCATTGAATTTATTGATGCTGTCAATGAAAGCTTTGATAAGCTAAAAGCTGAGAAAAACGGACTTTCCTTCTCTGATGGTGAGCTGCTTGCTCTGAGACTTCTGGGCAAACTTGAAGGAAACAGCATCGTAAAAACTGAGACCGCTGAGGAGCTTTCAAAGGAATTTCAGCTTATCCTCATTGATGAGTTTCAGGATTCCAACGACCTGCAGGATATGATATTCCGTCTGCTTTCTCCGGGCGGCACCTCTGTTTCCGAGGGCAAAAACATGTTCGTGGTAGGCGATATCAAGCAGTCGATATATAATTTCCGACTGGCAAACCCCAAGCTGTTTTACGGCTATCTCAGGACCTCCATCCCCTATCCTGACAACCCCGATTCAGACAAGCCGAGAAATATCCTGCTGAATAAAAACTTCCGCAGCAGCAAGAGCGTTATTGATTTTGTCAACCTGATATTCAGCAAACTTATGACCGATGAGCTGGGCGGCATCAACTATGACGATACACAGAAGCTTATCTACAGCGGAAAGGTATGGGAGGAGCAGAATCCTGACGCTGACGATATCATTGGAAAAGCCGACACAGAGATTCTTCTTGTGGACAAGAGGAATACCCCCTTTTCCTATGTTGCTCCCAAGGACAAGACAGACTCAAAAAACGACTCCGCAACTCCAAAACCCACAGCCCCCGCTGATGATGATATCTCAGAGGCAGTTCTCGAAGCACAGGCTGTTGCACTGAAGATACATATGCTCCTTAAGGAACACCCGAAGCTTACCTGTCGGGATATCTGTATTCTCTGCCCCACAAATAATGATGCACCCATTTTCGCTGAGGCGCTGATGAAGCTGGGTATCCGTGCAAGCCTTGATAATCGAAGCGAATACATTGCCTCCCGTGAGATATCCATTATGCTCAACATGCTGAAAATACTGGATAATCCTCACAATAATACTGCCATGGCAGGCGTATTGATGTCTCCGATGTTCATGTTCTCCGCAGATGACGCTGCTGCTTTGAACGTTCTCCGTGAAAAGAGAAGCTACTACTATGCAGTAAAAAGAGCAGCAGAAGATAAGTCATACATCACCGATAACCCCGACGCTCAGTTTGCTGACGCCGACCATATCTATGAGATATGCCGCAATTTTATCGGCATATACGCGCATCTAAAGGAATATGCGGCAGTTATGGGCCTTGAGGATATCATCAGAAAAATATATTCCGAAACGGGCATCATCGAAATGATGTCGCTTTATCCCAACGGCGAGACCAGACGTGCAAATCTCAATCTGCTGCCTCGATATGCTGCCGCCTACGAGCAGAACGTCTCCTGCGGAACAGGCGGTATCTACGGATTTATCCGTTATGTGGACGCAGTGTCTCCAAATAAAAACATGGATTTCGGCAGCGGAAGCTCCTCCTCCGAGTCGGACAACGCTGTTGCAATAAAAACTATCCACAAATCAAAGGGTCTTGAATATCCCGTAGTTTTCCTTTGCAGGACATTCAAGCTCACCTACAACGCTTCAAAGAATATTTACTATAGCATGAAAAACGGCGTTGCCTTCTATGAGACCGACAGCGCCAGCAGAACAGGTTATGCCTCGCTCCCTGCGCTTATTATCGGCAAGGAGGAAAAGCTCGAACTGACAAGTGAGCGCATGAGACTTATGTACGTTGCCATGACCCGCGCAAAATGCAAGCTCTTTATCAGCGGTACCCTTATGATGACCGAAAAGGAAAGCACCTCTGTATACCGCGAAAAAGCAGTGCCTGCAAATGGCATCTATAAGGACTTCGAGTGCGACATCACAGAATGCAGCCCCGATACCGGTATAGATTATGTTCTTGACAGCCTTCCCACGGACGCAGTGTCTAAGAATGGAATAGATCACAGTAAGATGCTGAAAAATGATAAAATGCTCCTGTGGATAATTGCTGCTCTTATTGCAGACGGTACCGTGCCTTATACACGGTATTTCGGAAATGCACCCACATCGCCTGTTAATGTAAGGATAAAGGCTCTCCGGGCAGACCAAAAGCTGCTCCAAAGTCTTTCGGTGGATAATAACCGTGCCAGCGTCAAGGACAGCTTTATAAACACACCCCCTTCCCCTGAATTTCTCAGTAAGCTTAAGGAGCTCAGACAGTACGACCTTTCTCCCGAATTTGCATCGGACAGAGAAAAGGAAAATATCCCTGCAAAGCTGACCGTTACCGAGATCACTCACAAGACCTCCGAGGATGACGTTGAAAGGATATATTCACATTTCCTGCCAAAATCGGATAGGTTTGACGTGGGTGAAAAATCAGGCGGCAAGCTTTCCGCTTCGGAAAAGGGTACTGCTGTTCATTCCTTTATGCAGTATGCCGACCTGAAGGCTCTCTGTGACAGCCTAAACACCGAGGAGGACCCCGTGGGAAGCATGGCACAGCAGCTTTATTTCGACGGACTTATCGGTCAGGAGGCTGCGGATTACATCACAGAAAGCTCCAAGGTCAAGCGCCGCATAACCGGATTCCTTTCCTCGCCCCTCTGGACAGACTGCATCTCAAAGGCAAAGGCAGAGGATATAATGGCTGAACAGCCTTTTCTCGCCAAAATTTCCGATATTTTTGACATAAACGGCACAGAACCTCTTGACTTGCGGCTGAAAACATATTATAATGATAATTATAGTGATACTTTTGTACAAGGTATTGCCGATCTGATAATAAAGACCGATGACGGGTTTATCCTTGTGGACTATAAGACCAACGAGGGAAGGTCTCCGTCGGAGCTGATACAAATGTATGAAGTCCAGATGCTTCTGTATACCCGCGCTTTTGAGAAGATATTCGGTCTTGCTGAAGGCTCCGGAAAGGCTTACATTTATTCATTCGGCATTGACAGCGATTGTACTATCAAAATAAAATAATTCGGAGGAGATACTATGTCACAGTACAGAACAGGCGCACCATCGCAGCCCCAGTCACCTAAACGCAATTCGGGTGTCCCCGGAGGAGCTTACCTATTATCGGCGATAATTCTCGGTGTTTTTATTTTAATATCCGCAATTATTGTCGGAAGCGGTCTGAAAAAGCTGTCTGCGGCACTGACCGAGCAGAGCTTTTCTGACAGCTACTCGTCCCCCGATACACTTACCGTAAATTCTCACACAGTTAAAAAGTACCTGACTCAAAGTGAGGCTGCGGCTTATCTTAACGTATCAGAATCCGATATTTCCAAGGCAATAGCCGACCACAAGATAGATGAGTACATCACCACCTCGGAGGGATATTCCATTTCAATTGAGTCTCTCGACGACTATTTCTCCGACGAAGCGTATCAGATACAGATGAAGCTTAATTCCGAAGAGTAACAAAAAATCGTGCCGATTTGCATTTTCGGCACGATTTTTTTACATATCTCCGTCCTTTTTCCAAATTAGCGGCTCGAAGGTGTTTTTCAGTGTCTTTACTATTCCGTTAAGGTCTCTGCTCTCGCTCTGGATATCGTTGTCGGGACGATTTCCTATGGTAACGTATTCCTCCGTGCCGGACAGCTCACAAAGCTTAGACAGCATATTTTTCTTGTCGGCGTTCTTGTTGTATATCTTTATGTAGCTGTATCCCGGATAATCGTCCGAAGGATAGGACAGTATCTTCAGATGTTCGCGGTATTCGTTCATCAGCCTTTCGTATAGTGGCTTGATTTTTTCCGTCTCGTCGATGACCATGGTGTAAATTATCCTGTCTCCGGGCGACGGCTCCCTGTTGATATAGTTTCGGTAAGGAGAGCATTTCAGCGAGCTGTATATGGAGCTTTCCGCAGTATTTTCCAGCTTGTCGTAGTAGATTATCAGCGTATCGTCGCAGAGAGCGTTTATAAAGCAGTTTATCCCGCTGCGACGTATCTCTCCGATGATAACTCCCGCCGTGGCATTGGATATCACATACGCTTTTAGGTATGTATTAGCCTTCATATCGTAAAGGGCGGCTCCGTCCATAACAATTACGGGCAGCTTTAGGTTGATATCCCCCACAGGCTTCATTAGCGAGGCGGGAGTGCGCATCGTAGCAACAGTGAAATTCAGCCCGTCCTCCAGCATGCGATTCAGCTCCACCCTTGAATAGGGCGTAAGCGTCTCCGTTACGGGGGCCAGCATATCGTCAAGCTCGGTGATGAAAAGGATATTTTTCCTGCGTCTTCTCGGCATTCGAAGCATGCTCAGAAGCACTCCCACACCTATTCCGATGAAGGTGTCAAGGACTCTGTTCAACACAAAAATAAACGGGTCCTCATCTGCGATATGCACAACAGCTATGCTCAGAAAAACTACACAGGAAAAATACGAAGCATTTTTCTTATTAAGCAGGACTGTAGTGTAAAGCACAGCTATTATCATAAAGGATATCAGGATATAGGACGCAAAACTCGGAAATGCAAGAGGTCCGAAGATATATTTCATTATCAGTAGCGTAACCAGTCCGCCAGCTGCTCCGATAAGAGTGCCTATGCTTCGCTGGAGAGCATTTGTGCCCGTATTTTTCGAGTAGGGCTGGATACACCACAGCACCGCAAGCATGGAATAAAAGGGAATCCCACGATATCCTCGGAGAATGTAAATAACGTAACAACGCAGAACTCCCACTGCCGATTTGATTATGCGATTCCCAGGAAGCGGTATTTTTTTATTTTCCATATAAGTCATCCAATCTATCATAAAATATATGTCTATTATATACCCTATTATTTCTTTTTTCAAGAGGTTTTGCATAATATCAAAAAATATTATTCATTTTCGATATATTTTAGCCAAAAGCTGAGTTTTTTTTTATTTGTATGTAACGTTTGGGTTTTCGGAGAGTTTAATAAACAGAAAGGGGGTGAACGGTCTGGAGCTTGATAATGTATACAAACGATATGCAGATATGGTGTATCGGTACCTTATCGCGCTGTGCGGCAATGCCGACCTTGCGGAAGAGCTTACTCAGGAAACCTTTTTTCGCGCAGTCAAGCACGCAGACAGCTTCGACGGTAAGGCAAAGGTCACCACATGGCTCTGCACTATTGCAAAAAATACATACTTTTCCTACCTAAAAAAGGAAAAGCGGCACCCTCGCTGCGATATTGACGAAATGGAGCTCGCCACCGAACAGGACATGCTCGAACAGGAAAGCTGCCGCGAGATATACAAGGCTGTTCATCGTCT
>CAMEYZ010000142.1 GCA_945947715.1 uncultured Clostridia bacterium
TAATCAGCGCTTCCTTAACACTTGCTGAGAAAGCCTGCGCCGTGTATTTTGGAAAGGAACGGTTTATTCTATGAATAGCGTTACAGTCAGAGTTCTTACGGTTTTGCTGTCGCTTTTTGCTATTATAACCGTTGCCAGTCAGATATATATTAGAGTGCATCAGCAGTATCAGACTCAGACGGCAGCGGCGTCGTCTTCGGCGACTATGCAGTCCTTTTATGGTGTGTTCGTCCGGGATGAAAAGCCTATCACCTATACGGGAAAGGGTGCTGTAAGCTATCCTATGCCCGACGGAGGAAAGGCTGCAAACGGTTCTGTGGTGGCGTATATTTATTCCTCCGAGGAGGATATCATCATCAACGGCAGGATAGAAGAGCTGAAAAACGAGATAAGCCTGCTGGAAAGCGCTCAGAGCCCCGGTACTACTGAGGTGGCTCAGCCTGAGTTCCTTTCCTCGCTTATCGAGGAAAATTATCAGACTATCTCCACCGACCTCGCAAAAAAGGACCTTTCACGACTTTCCGATGAAAGAGATTCCTTCCTCTCCCTGATGAGCATATATCAGATCACCATAGGCGACGCGGTCAACTTCGACGACCGCATAGACGAGCTCTATCGCAGCTTAAACGAGCTGGAGGGCAGGAGACGAGCGCCTCAGCGGGAAATAACCGCCGACAGCACAGGGTATTTCGTGAGCTATACCGACGGCTATGAAAATACTCTGAATACCGAAAATATAACCGAGCTCACTTCAGACGATATCAAACAGATAATCGACGACGAAAACGCGGATAAATCCCAAAAGTCGGGTAAGAGCATAGGCAAGCTTATCGACGGATATGGCTGGAAAATGGTGGGCATCATCGACAATTCCGAGGCCACCTTTTCTCCGGGAGATTCTGTCAAGCTGAAATTTGCTTCCACCTCTGACACGGTGACTGCCGTGGTGGAGAGGATAACCGAAACGGATGACCCCAGCGAAAGCATCGTGCAGCTGGACTGCGAGGAGATGACCTTCGACCTGGTAAAGCATCGCGTAGAGCATGTTGAAATGATACTTCACGATTACGAGGGCATAAAGGTGCCCCGTGAGGCGCTCCGCTTCGATAAGAACAACAATAAGGGCGTTTATGTCCTTCTGGGACAGCGCGTTATGTTTAAAAAGCTGGACGTTATTTTCGAGTGCAGCGACTATCTGCTGTCGAGGATAACTGCCGATTCCGAATATCTCAATATCTACGACGAGATAATTATTTCCGGCGTGGATACCGCTGAGTATCTTCTGACTAACGAGACCGAGGAGGCTCCGCCTGACGAGGAGGACGCAGACGATACCGAGGAGATACCTGTGTACAGCACCACTGAAGAGGCTCCTGAGGAGGACGATGAGTCCGACGGAGAGGCTGACGGTGAGGACGGCGAAGAGACAGACGATGAGGAAGGCTCCAGCAATGAAAATGAAGCTTCCGAATAGTATTGGAGATGGTATGGATATGTCAGACGTAGCAGACTATGGATATGTTGCCGATAACGTCAAGCGTATTCTATATGAAATAGGCGAGACGGAGGAAAAATACCGCAAAACGTCGGGAAATGTCCGTCTTATGGCGGTCACAAAGACTGTTCCACCTGAAGCGGTCAACGCTGCGGTAAGGGCAGGAGTTACGCTGCTGGGCGAAAACCGGGTGCAGGAGTACCTTGATAAAAGGGATGCTTATCTGCCAGAGGCCGAGGTCCAGTTTATCGGACGTCTCCAGACAAATAAGGTGAAATATATTATCAACAGCGTTACGCTCATACATTCTGTGGACAGCGTGAAGCTGTGCAGCGAGATAAGTCGTCTTGCTGAGAAAAATAACAGGGTCATGGATATCCTCGCTGAGGTGAATATCGGCGGAGAGGAATCCAAGGGCGGCGTTGCTCCCGAGACGCTCTGCGATTTTATCGAAGAGATATCCCAAATGAAGGGCATACGCTTTCGCGGCCTTATGACGATCCCCCCTCCGGGCAGCTCGGAGGTATGCTTTGAAAAAATGCAGAGGATCTTTTCAGATGTGCAGGACAGATACAAAAACGCGGATATCCTTTCAATGGGCATGTCCGCTGACTACAGGCTTGCAGTGAAATACGGCTCGAATATCGTTCGTGTGGGTACGGGCATTTTCGGGGCGAGAACATATAATAAATAAAAAGAGAGGACTAACTTCCATGGGAAAATTTATTGATAGCTTTAAGAATTTTGCGGGTCTCGGCGGCTACGACGGTGAGGAAGAGGACGATAACGAGGTGTACGAGGAGGACAATGAGCCTGCCCGCCCCACAATTTCAAGAGCTGAACAGAGTCGTCAGGACAAGCAGTTCAAAATGCAGGTCACAACTCAGCTTCAGGTGATACTTGTAAAGCCCGAGGTTTTCTCCGATACAAAGATGATCGCAGATCACCTTTGCAGCAAGAAGACTGTCGTACTTAACCTGGAGGCGACAACTCCTGAGATTTCAAGAAGAATTATCGACTTCATCGGCGGCGTTGCTTATGCAAAGGGTGGCAATATCAAGCCTATCGCAAACAACACCTTTATCATCTTCCCCTACGATGTAAACTTCGAGGGCGAGGATATCGCTGCTGAGCTTGAAAACAACGGAGTAGTATTTTAACTCATGAGGACCTTTCCTGGGATACGCTGCGAAATTGACGGCGACGAAAGGATATTCCTTGCACATGTGGAGGATATGATAAGCATGTGCGAAAGGGATTATTCGCCGAAATATTCCGACTTTCTGGACGAGCGCCGTGCTATGCTTGCAAGGTCGCTGCTGGAGGGCAGGGGATATTCCGGATATCGCTTTTTCGGCGGCTATGAGGGAGCTATTCGCACACAGCTGTGCGTCTATCCCGAATACTGCGAGTCCGATGACGCCGATTATCCCATAAGGGCGGTGAGGTTTTCCTACCGCAGCCAGGACAAGCCTACTCATTCTCAGTTTCTGGGGACTATCATGTCTTTGCAGATAAAACGGGGACTTGTGGGGGATATTATCGTTTCCGAGGGCAGTACCGATGTGCTGGTGTGCTGTGAAGCGGCGGACGATGTTATGTCCCTGTCCAAAATAGGACGGGTGGGCGTGAAAACGGAGATAGTCAGCTCCGAAAGCATCACTCGACAGGACAGCTTTGACGAGCTCACACGGTCAGTAAGCTCTTTGCGGCTTGACTGCGTGGTTTCGGCAGCAACGGACCTCAGCCGCGACAAGACCTCTGCGCTGATAAGGGCGGAGGGGATAGACGTCAATTATTCCGCGGAATTTTCACCGTCACATATCTTATCCGAGGGCGATGTGTTCTCGGTCAGAGGCAAGGGGAAGTTCATACTTTCCGAAGTGGGAGGGAGATCGCGGAGAGACAGAATATTTATCACGCTGAAAAAATACAGGTAAAGCCGCGTCAGACCGCAGCAGATACGGCGTACATTAAAATTATCTGCGGAGAATTGAGGAGTTAAAATGATTACAGCCAAGGAAATCGACAGCAGAATGTTTGAACAGGCAAAGCCCGGCTACAAGCCCGAAGAGGTCGATGAATTTTTAAAGGAGATCTCAGCTTCCTTTAAGGAGCTGCAGGCACAGATTGCCGAAAAGGACAAGAAAATGGCATTCCTCGTTGAGACAGTAAAGAAGTTCAAGCAGGAGGAAGAGGACCTGAAGGGTGCACTCATTTATGCGCAGAAGCAGTCGAGAGAGATCATCGCCGAAGCACAGCAGAAGGCGGAGCAGATCATTGCCGAAGCAAATGTAAAGAGCGATGAGATAATCGGCTCCACAAGCGTCCGCAGAGTAAAGGAGCAGGAAGCATTTGATGCGCTGCGCAAGGAGGTAGCGGATTTCCGCACTACTCTGTTGGAGATGTACAGAGACCACTTAAGTCTGATAAACAACATTCCCGGCCTTGATGAAGAGGACGAGGAAGAAGCAGAGGAGCCCGTAACAGAGCCCATTGAAGAGGTATCTGAGGAGCCTGTAGTCTGAAATTAGTGAAGAGTGAAGGTTCGAGGGCGGGTCCGCCCGACAGCCATTGCCGCGGTGGGATGACCCGCAGCTATTGCCGCGGCGGGATGACCCGCAGCCATTGCCGCGTTTGGGGTTTGTCAGCATATGTGACATCTGCCCGCGAAAGTGACCTAAAGCCGAAGCAACGAAAAATAAACAAACGCCGCCCGTGTCAAAAAAGCGAGCGGTTGAAAGCGCACAGCAAACAATCACGAAAAGTAAGCTATCCACGGGCGGCGTGCATTTGAGCAGCAATAATGCTAAAGCATTTGAATCAAATGCGCGGAGCTCTGCTCCGCCGAAAACGAACATCAACTCGTATGCCGCCGCATAGCCTATCACACAAAAACAGCGAGCCCAAAGCCCGAATATCAGACAAAACACTCATCGGAATAACAAAGCATAAAATACATAACGTATTTATTATAAGCCGCACAAAACGCGCGGTCAAAGTTAGTTTAAGGAGAATAAAAATATGCCGCAGGATTATAATGCTACCCTCAATCTTCCTAAAACCGACTTTTCTATGAGGGGAAATCTTCCTCAGAAAGAGCCGGGAATGATCGAGGAATGGGACAAGAACAGAACCTATTACAAAATGATCGAGAAAAACGCAGGCAAGCCCCGCTATGTTCTTCACGACGGACCTCCGTATGCAAACGGAGATATCCATCTGGGTACCGCACTTAATAAGGTGCTTAAGGATATTATCGTTAAGTATAAGAATATGAGCGGATTTGAATCTCCTTATATTCCCGGTTGGGATACCCATGGTCTGCCTATCGAGCTTAAGGCTATGAAGCAGATAGGCGTTGAAAATGGCGCTATTCCTCCTATAAAGCTCAGAAAGCACTGCCGCGATTATGCGATGAAGTATGTTGAGCTCCAGAAAAAGGAGTTCAAGCGTCTCGGCGTTTGGGGCGATTTTGATGACCCTTATCTCACCCTTAAGCCCGAGTTCGAGGCTAAGCAGATACGCATTTTCGGCGATATGGCAAAGAAGGGCTACATCTACAAGGGCATGAAGCCCGTTTACTGGTGCCCTGACTGCCAGACTGCTCTCGCTGAGGCGGAGATCGAATATTCCGACGACAAGTGCTATTCTATCTACGTAAAGTTCCCCGTTAAGGACGAAAAGGGCAAGTTCGCTGCAATGGGTCTTGACCTTTCTAAGACATTCTTCGTTATCTGGACTACCACTACATGGACTCTCCCCGGCAACCTTGCTATCTGCCTGGGACCCGAATATGAATATACAGTAGTTAAGGCAAACGGCGAAAACTATATCATGGCTAAGGAGCTCGTACCTGAAGTCATGAAGGCTGCTTCCATTGAGGAATATACCACCGAAGGCTCCTTCCTCGGAAAAGAGCTGGAGTATATGACTGCTAAGCACCCCTTCTTTGACAGGGATTCCCTCGTTATCGTGGGCGACCATGTTACTCTTGACAGCGGTACTGGCTGCGTTCATACAGCTCCTGGCTTCGGCGTTGAGGACTTCGAGGTCTGCAAGAAATATCCTGAAATAGGCATTGTTGTTTCCGTTGACGGTAACGGCAAGATGACCGCTGACGCAGGCAAGTACGAGGGTCTCTCCACCGATGACGCCAACAAGGCTATCGCTGCTGACCTGGTGGCAAGCGGCGCTATGCTCGCTACTGGTGGACAATCTTTTCAGTAGCGAGCATAGCGCTGCTGACCTGGTGGCAAGCGGCGCTATGCTCGCTACTGAACAGATT
>CAMEYZ010000143.1 GCA_945947715.1 uncultured Clostridia bacterium
ACCGTTCTCGTGGAGGGCGACGACAGCAACGAGCCTATCTCCGATACTGTAAGAGGTATTATTGACGGTCATATAATTCTTTCAAGAAAGGTCGCGGCGCAGAATCACTATCCCGCTATTGCCATACAGGAGTCGGTATCCCGTCTAATGTCGGAGATAGCCGCTCCCGAGCATAAGGCAGCAGCGGCAAAGCTCCGCAATCTCATGGCGACGTACAATGCAAACTACGACCTCGTATCTATCGGCGCATACAAAAAGGGCACAAACCATGCGCTGGACGAAGCTATTCGCAAGATCGACAGGATAAATAATTTTCTCTGTCAGTCTACCGATGAGGCTTTCTCCTTCGAGGATACGGTAAAAATGCTTATGGAAGCTGTAAAGTGACGATTATTGAAAGGAAGTTTTCGTATTGAAGCGTTTTAATTTCACGCTGGAAAAGCTGCTGGACTATAAGGACCAGGTGCTTTCCAAGGAAAAAAACGACCTTGCACAGCTGCGCGCTGAAAGACAGCAGCGTGAGGACGAAAAGGCAGAGCTTGAAGAAAAGCTGCGTCTCTCGGGCGAGGAATACGCCGAAAAGGCTGCAAGGGGCATGACGGTAAACGATATAACCATGTTCAAGAATTTCCACAGCGCGCTCATAAGACAGATAAAGGACAAGGAAGATGAAATGGCTGCTCTTGACGGCAGGATAGCTGGACAGACCAACGTGGTGGTGGAAGCGTCTAAAGACGTAAACTCTCTGGAAAGACTTAAGGACAAGCAGCTGGAGGAGTACCGCTTCGCTGTGAACAAAAGCGAGGAGCAGTTCATCGAGGAGTATGTCAGCGTGAGCTCTTTCAGAAAGGCTCAGTAAAAATGTTCAATCCGCTTCGTTTCGGCGGGGCGTTTTGATATATACTATTTTATTGAAAGGAGGTTTTTGCAGTGGATATGACAAATATCGCAGTCTTAGGCGGTGCATTTTCGGCTTTAGCGTCGGGAACAGGCAATGCTTTTTCCGAAACTGCCGGAGTTTCGGACGGCAGCTCCTTTAAGGGGATACTGGGCGGACTTATGAGCACACCCACAGACTCTGCGGCGGATATTTCGGTGGCTCAGGTGTTCTCTCCCGAAGAGCTTTCCGCAGACAGCGTAACGGCGGAAGTAATGTCCGAAAGCACGGAAACTGCGCTTAAGTACCTTGTGGGCTCTTATTTACAGTCTGCGGCAAAGTCGGCGGACAGCGAAAAGACGGGAAATACAAACCTTTTCGATTTCCTGTTCACAGACAGCACCGACAACGAGGATACGGACTATACCGACATCTGGCAGACGCTCTTCGACAGTCTGACAAGTGCTGATATCACACAGATATCTAACTTTTCGGCGGAGCTTTCTACAGCGCTTTTCGGCGGCGGTAAGGATGATGAAAAGTCATCGGGCGACGTGCTTGCAGGACTTTTTGAAAACATCGACATCAGTCGCATGAAGCTTAAGTCCGATGTGAAGTACGACGATACCACTCTTTCTGCTCTTGCAGCAGGCGGAATGTTCTCGTTTGTAAGCTTTGCAGATATTTCTCCCGAAAATGAAACGGAACAGCAGCTCGATACTCAGCTTGCGGCGCTTATGGGCGCAGCGGACGAGGAAACTATCGGACAGCTGGCAGAACAGCTTGCCCAAGCAATTTCGGCGGTACAGGCAGTAAATGCGGAAGCTGAAAGCTTCGCGGGCGAAATGGTCACAGTCAGACCTGAAAACGTGGAAGCAGCTTCTCAGACAGCTCCCCCGGAGGCACAGACAGCTGATATCGGCGAGGATATGACTCAGAATGTTACGTTCATCTCCTTCGCATCGAAGAGGCTCGTCAGAGCGGCGGATATTTCCCCGGAGGACGGTGCAGTTATCGAAAGCAGCGAAAGAGTGCTCCCGAAGATCGGCACTGATGAGCTCAGCGATGAAGCAGCTGCCGCAGAACTGGGACAGCATGCAGGTACAGCAGAGGTACAGCTGCCCGAGGAGACCGACAGTATCCCCGAGGAAACACAGTTTAAGACCATGGAGCAGATCATTGCAAGGCTCGAAGAACAGGCGGACGGTTTTACCGAAAGCAAGGAGCTTGTGATAAGGCTCACTCCTGAGACCCTGGGCGAGATCACAGTGAAGATCGAAAAGGCGGCGGACGGAGCAGTTTCTGTGACCTTTGCGGCTCAGAACCGTGATGTGAACGAGCTTATCGCTGATAGGTCGGCACAGCTTGCACAGGCGCTTTCCGATAAGGGGGCTGAGGTCAGCAGCATTAACGTTGTTGAGCCTGCTCAGTCGGGACAGAACCTTGCGTTCGACATGAGCGGCGGTCAGAATGCCTTCAGCTTCAGACAGCAGGGCATGGGCGAGCATCACAGGACAAACGGCATGAACCTTGACAGCGAGGAAGAGGACGATTTATCTATCGGCGAGGTCTCACAGACCACAGAAGCCGATTATATTGCAAAGGAGGCAAAACTATGGAAGAGAATTTAGCCATTGATTCCGCCAATGGTGCGGTCACTCTGAAATATTATTCCACTAAGGTCAATACGGACGCAGATGCTGATTCTGCAGGCTATCTCGACTTTGACGGTTATCTGCAGCTTATGGTGGCGCAGATGTCCAATCAGGATTTTAACGATCCTATGAGCGACTCGGAGTTTATCCAGCAGATGGCAAGCTATTCCATGATGGAAGCTATCTCCAAAATGACAGAGCAGACTCAGGTTTCCTATGCGGCTTCGCTGGTAGGAAAGGCTGTTACCGTCAACGACGGAAGCAATGTGGATACAGGCGTTGTTGAAAGCGTTATCATCAGCGACGGCAAGTATCAGCTTCTTGTCAACGGCTCTAAGTACGATTCCGATAAGGTCACCGATATCGTCGATACCAACACCTATAATACCCTCAGCAAGGTCATCGGCATGAACGGCACTGTCAAGGACAGCGACCTGGGCGAGTATACCGGCAAGATCACCAACATTATCGTCAAGGGCGGCGAGGGCTATGCTGTTATCAATAACAGGCTCTATGCGTTCTCTGAGATATCAAATATTACTGCGGATACCGAAAGCGATGCTTCGGACAATACCGTGACAGATGATGCGGCAGACAGCACCGTTACGGACGATACAGCGGCTCAGACTGAAACAGCAGCTAATGCGGGTGCAGCTCAGTATGCTTCCGTTTCTGATTCACAGGCGTCGATGTTTCTCGCAGAGGACGGCTATGACTACAGCAATGCGATAAACAATTACGCAGAGGCTAAGCTTGCTGAATATTACAGCTCCATTGAGAACGAGGACGAAGAGGAAGAATACTACTACGAAGAGCTTGAGGACGACGAGGAGGAAAGCTTTGACGAGGTTCTGGGCGACTATCTCTCTCCCATGGAAAGAGCTCAGGCAGCACAGCGCACAGCAGTCCTTGGCAGTGATGGCTACTACACCACAGAGGTAGAGGACGTTTCTTCACTTTCAGCTATCAACGACCACTCCGATGAAAAGGGAATTACCGTCAGAGAGTCAACTGCAATGAGCAGCGCTGACAATGTGGACGATGAAGAGCTTCTCATTGAGGAGGAAGATGACATCGACCTGAGCAGCATCGCAGCGTCAGGCTCTGACAGCGAAAGCGGACAGATATCCAGCTATATGACATCGTCACTTAATCCTGACCGTGGTCTCACCGAAATTTATGAGGATCCCGGAGTTGCGCTTGGAGTGACTGTGGGAAGCAACAGCGCTTATGAGCAGTGGCCTCTCGATTACAGAGCATTCCAGAACAAATACCCTGCAGAAGCAGCACTTGCAAATGAACTGGGTACAAAAATGTGCGATATCCGCTTCATTCACAACACCGATATCAACTCGGTCATCAATACCGATACTATTCTCGGCAGCACTGTAAGCGGCAAGTATTTCACAGATATCGGATTTAGCGGCAAGGGCAAGCTGGGCGAGGTAGTAACATGGGCTGATGGCTCGCAGCGCGTTGAGATAATCAGCAGCAGTGGCTCAACCTGGTATACAACAACGGGCAACTATACTCTTGATGAGATATGCGACTTTTCCACTAATTTCAACATCGCGGACAAGCTGACTATCTTTGAGAAGGTCATCAGAGCCGCAGCTAAGGAATATACTGCAGAGGAACAGGCTATCCTTGACAGCTACAGCAATGCATGGGCAAAGCATGCGTACTATAATTCCGACACATTGCTCTGAGCCCTAACGGAAAGGAATGAGCGTAAATGCTTATAAGCGAATATTTGCAGCTCAGAAATATTAATCCGGTCATTCCCACAGGTCCCTCCGATGTATCGGCGGGCAGAAGCGATAACAACGCGGAAAGCAGCAGTGCGGCAGGCTCTCCCTTTGCGGCGGAGCTTAAAAAACAGCTTGATGCTGCGGGCAGGATAACGGACGTAAATGCAGAGGACTTATCGGAACAGTCGGGCGTGGATTTCTCAAAGCATGCCATTGAACGGATAAACGAACGCAGGATAGACCTCTATTCTGACGGAAGGCTCGAACGGCTCAGTAAGGCAGTCTCGCTGGCAGAGGAAAAGGGCTCGGACAATGCGCTGATACTCATAGATCAGGCGGCGTTTCTGGTAAGCGTGAAAAACAATAAGGTAATTACGACCGTAAATACCGAGGAAATGACGGGGAATATTTTTACAAACATTGATTCTACGGTGATCATGTAGGAAGTGATTCGGACTCGGAAGAGAAAATCCTCCGCCCCGAACGACAGAAGGGCGGACATACATGGTCTCCCATATTGAAAAGGAGATTTGACCCATGGTAAGATCACTTTATTCGGGCGTTGCAGGACTTACAGCCCATCAGACCAGAATGGACGTAATCGGTAACAACATCGCAAACGTAAACACAACCGCATACAAATCCAGCAGCATGGTATTCAGCGACATGATCAGCCAGACCACACAGAAGGCATCCGGTCCCAACGCGGCAACCGGTACCGGCGGTATCAACGCAAGACAGATTGGTCTGGGTGTAAAGACAGGCGCCATCAACACCAACATCAGCGGACAGGGCGCTTCCCAGAGCACCAATAACCCGTTTGATATTATGATTAACGGCAGTTCTTTCTTTGTCGTAAGTAACGGCAGCGAGAACTTCTTTACCAGAGACGGTTCTTTCTATGTGGACGCAGCCGGCAACCTTGCCATGACCAGCAACGGCTACAATGTCATGGGCTGGCAGGTAGACCCGGATACCATGAAGATTAAACCCGACACCGTATCCGCACTCCGTATCATGGATGCGGCAAACATGACTTACCCGCCCGAAGCCACCACCAAGGCGCAGGTAACCGGTGTCATCGATAAAAACGATACATCCCTGACAAGCAGCACCGGCAAGTATGTATCCTTAAGCTTCTTTGATTCACTGGGATACAGCTACACCGCAAAGCTTGCCATCAAGCAGTCCTCCAACGAAAACGAATACAGCGTGGAGCTGGCAAAACTTACCGATGCTTACGGCAAGGACATTGACGTAAGCGGCGTGAAATTCGGTTCCACATCCTCCCAGAAGGTAAACAATACCGTAAAACTGGATACCACCGCGTATAAGTGGAACGGCACGGAGCTGCAGAATGCCGTAGGCGGCAGCAAGATATTTGACCTTGCGGCTTTATTCGATGCTTCGGCAACCGTGGATGACCCGAAATTAGCGGATACCGACGAAGGAAAGGCGGCTCTGGCGGCGCT
>CAMEYZ010000144.1 GCA_945947715.1 uncultured Clostridia bacterium
CCCGTCCGCATTTTCGATATCAGATTTACTTTTTGTAAGCTCGGCCTTGACGCCCAGATAATCCAGCGCATTTTTTACGCTGAAGATATTTCCTGCGCCATAGTCAATAATTGCAATCATCAGAGCACACCCTTTGTAGATAAAATTTCGCCGCCTGTAAGCTGCTTTGCTTCCTTCAGCGCATGAGCCGCTGCCTTGAAAAGGGCCTCGGTCTTATGGTGATCGTTTTTGCCGTACTCGCATTTCAGATGGAGAGTAATACCTGCATTGTATGCAAATGCGCGGAAAAACTCCTCGGTAAGGCAACTGTCGTACTCGCCTATCCGCATATCGGTGAAATCCGCGTCAAACACGAGAAACGGACGGTTCGATATATCCAGACAGCAGAATCCCAGACTTTCGTCCATAGGAATAAACGCTGTTCCGTAACGGGCGATGCCCTTCATATCGCCGATAGCCTGCTTGAAGGCCTGTCCGAGGACTATCCCTGTGTCCTCCACCGAATGATGTCCGTCAACGTACAGATCGCCCTTGACCTTTATCGTCATGTCGATGCCGCTGTGTACCGCAAGCGCGGTCAGCATGTGGTCAAAAAAGCCGATGCCGCTGTCAATGGAGTTATTTCCGCAGCCGTCCAGCTCAATTTTCACATAGATGTCGGTCTCACGGGTCTGACGTGATATCTCTGCTGTTCGTGACATTTTGCCGCCTCCTTGATTTTTATTCCTTCTGACTGTCCGCGTCTATCTCCTGAAGCGCCGCCATGAGCGCGGTGTTCTCGTCATAGGAGCCTGCGGTTATCCTAAGATGATTTTCGCCTATCCTCTTAATGGAAATAGATCTCTCACAAAGTCCGTTATATATTTTGTCTGCATATTTTGTGCGCATAAATACGAAGTTGGTGTTGGATTCGTATACCTTGTCGATAAGATTTGAATCCGCAGCCAGCTCAGCGAGCATTTTGTTCAGGCTCTTTCTGCTTTCGATTATCTTCTCAGTGAAGCTTCTCAGCAGATTTTTCTCCATAAGTACGTTCTTTGCGGCTATCTGTGAATATGTGTCGATATTGTAGGGCGATTTTGCCATGCGCAGCGCATTGGTGATAGTTTCCCCTGCTACAGCAAAGCCCACTCTCATGCCTGCCAGACCGAAGGCCTTTGAGCATGTTTTCAGTACGATAAGATTGTCGAAGTTGGCAACCTCGTCCAGAACGGACTGGTCCCAGAAATCCATATACGCCTCATCAACGATGACAAGACAGAACAGATTTTTCAGCAGCTTAATGATATCCTCCCTCGGGATACCCAGCGAGGTGGGATTGCATGGATTGGAGAAGATGACCGCTTTTACGTTGTTGTTATTGCAGTAGTCGATTATCTTCTGAATATTTACCGTGTAGTTTTCTTCCTTAGGCATGCGGTATACGTTGACCTCGGAAAGCACGCCGTAAAAGGTGTACATGGAAAAATCAGGCGACAGCGTAAGCAGAGTTTCTCCCTTGCCAAGCAGTGTGCTGATAATCAGCGAGATAAGCTCATCGGAGCCATTTCCCGCTGTCAGATACTTCAGTGGGATATTGTAATAATCCGCAAAAGCAGCAGTAAGGTCTGTTGCACGTGGGTCGGGGTAACGATTTACGGGAATATCCTTCATCTCTGAAAGGATGCGCTCTCCCAGCTCAGGCACCGATTTGAAAATGTCGATAAACGACTCATTGGCGTCAAGCTTGATATTAAAATCGGGGGCTGCGGGTTCATATGCTTCAATTTCTTTCAGCTTTCGGGTAAGGTCATACGCCATTTTATCACTCTTTCCTTATTCAAATCGAACCTTTATAGCGTTTGCGTGTGCGGTAAGTCCTTCTCTTTCGGCGATGCAGACAATATCGTTCTTAGCCTGGCAGAGCGCGTTTTCGGTGTAGTAGATGTAGCTTGATCTCTTGGTGAAGCTGTTTACCGAAAGAGGCGAGAAGAATCTTGCAGTTCCTCCGGTGGGAAGGACGTGGTTGGGGCCTGCATAGTAGTCGCCCAGAGGCTCGGGAGCGTACTGTCCCATGAAGATCGAGCCTGCATTATCCAGTCTGCCGAGGTACTGCATGGGGTTGTCCACCTGAATTTCAAGGTGCTCGGGAGCAAGTCCATTTGCCAGTTCGATAGCGTAATCTATGCTGTCGGTGACGATAATTGCGCCGTAATTGTCAATAGATTCGTTGATGATATCCTTGCGAGAAAGCTCCTTGGACTGTCTTTCAATTTCTGCAGCAGTCTCATCGGCTATTTTTTCATCGGTAGTGATAAGTATTGCAGAAGCTATCCTGTCGTGCTCTGCCTGTGACATAAGGTCTGCGGCGAGGAATTTCGGATTAGCTGTGCTGTCCGCAACGATAAGAATCTCACTGGGACCGGCAATCATGTCGATATCCACCTTGCCGAAAAGCAGCTTCTTTGCAGTAGCAACAAAGATATTTCCGGGACCCACTATCTTGTCCACTCTGGGAATCTCCTCGGTACCGCAGGCAAGAGCTGCGATAGCCTGTGCGCCGCCTGCCATGAATACCCTGTCAACTCCGCAGATAGCGGCAGCTGTGAGGATATCGGGGTTAGGTTCGCCGTTTTTCATGGGAGGAGTCACCATAATGATCTCCTTTACACCAGCAATCTTTGCAGGAACGGCGTTCATAAGCACGGAGGAAGGATAAGCTGCTGTGCCACCGGGAACATATAAGCCCACTCTTTCAAGACCTCTTACGCGCTGTCCGAGGATAACTCCGTCAGCGTGAGGGTCGATGAATCCCTGCTCCTTCTGACGCTGGTGGAAAGCGGTGATGTTCTCCATAGCGTTGAGAAGGGCGTCAGTAAACTTGGGGTCTGCGTTGGTGAGAGCGTCATTGATAACGTCTCTGGGGACCTCATAGTATTTGGGAAGCTTTCCGTCGAACTTTAGGGTATAGTCCTTAACAGCCTGGTCGCCGCCCTCTTTTACAGTATTTATGATATCCGAAACTATTTCGGTGACTTTTTTATCAGTTTCTCCGTTTCTCTTGTCGACTTCCTTGAGAAACTCCTTTTCCGCCTTTCCGTCGGCGATTATCTTTCTTATCATTTCAAAACGCTCCTTATTTGATATTCTCTTCAATTTTTTCGATAAGCTCTTCGATATCGTTCTTTCTGAGCTTAAGGCTTACCATATTTGCGATAACTCTCGCGGAAATGGGAGCGATGTCCTCGTATACCTCCAGTCCGTTTTCGCGGAGAGTAGTTCCCGTCTCGACGATATCGACGATAGCATCTGCCAGTCCCAGAAGAGGTGCAAGCTCCACGCTGCCCTCTATTTTGACGATATCAACGTCCATGTTTTTCTTTTCAAAATAGTTCCTTGCAACATTGGGATATTTTGTGGCAATGGTCTTCACATCATAGCCTGCATAGAAGTCATTGCCCTTTTTTCCTGCCAGAGCGAACTTGCATTTTCCGAAGCCCAGGTCAACCAGCTCGAAAAATTTTCCGCTCATTTCCATGATAGTGTCCTTGCCGACCACGCCCATGTCGCACACGCCGTTTTCAACATATGTAATAACGTCCGCAGCCTTTGCGAGAACGACCTCAATGGAGTCTCCCACAGGAAGAATAAGCTTTCTCCCCTTTTCGTGGACTGCGGTGCAGTCGTAACCGATCTTCTCAAACAGCTCCACGGTCTTATTTTCAAGTCTGCCCTTTGTGAGCGCAATTCTCAGAGGCCTTTCATTTATATTCATCAGATACATTCCTTTACAGATTAATTATTCTGATCTCGTCAGATACGATCTCAACACGGGATATGCCCTTTTTCTTTGCGTAGGAAGCCGCTTCCTCGATGGTGTCATCAACGGAATTTTCGGCTATCTCGCCCTTTGCGGCAAGCTCGCTGCAATGCTTAACGGCAGCCGCTTCGTAGCCTTCCTCGCCGAACACGAGAACGTCTGCGGGAGCAGGTGTGTAATCGTCGGACTTACGCAAAACCTTTGCAACAGCGTCCACATTTACGGCAAAGCCAGTAGCAGGCATATCATAGCCGTACTCGGAAAGGAGCTTATCATAACGTCCTCCCGAGAGCACAGAATCGCCGAAGCCGCTTAAATAGCCCTTTATCACGATGCCGGTGTAGTAGTCCATTCGGTTGACAAGTCCCAGGTCGATAGTGATCTTGTCAGCGGAGCCCATTTCCTCCGCTGCGGAATAGATGCCCTTAAGCTCGTTCAGTACACGTCTTGTTTCGTCGTTGGAGAAGAGCTTGTCCGCATCATCGAGGACCTCAATGCCGCCGAAAAGCCTGGGCAGCTGCTTTAATGCTGCAGCAGCGGGATTCTCGCCGAAGCCGTCCAGGAGATCATTCAGCGCGGGATAATTCTTGACCTCGATGAAGCTGCGTATCTGCTCGACGGTGTCAGGATCTGCGCCCAGAGCACTGAGCAGCTCCTTAAAATAGCCGATATGACCGATTTCAAGGCGATAATTGTCCTTCTCGCAGGAGGACAGCACCTCAATCGCCTTGTAGATGACCTCCAGGTCAGCGCGCCTTGAAGCGGAGCCGATAAGCTCGATGCCTGTCTGGCGTATCTCATCGCTTCTGCCCCTCATGCTGGGCTTTATCCTGAATACGTTCTGGCTGTAGTACAGGCGTATGGGCAGAGGCTGTTCCCTGAAGCGAGTAGAAACAACTCGTGCGATAGGCATTGTGGAATCGGGGCGAACAACGAGCAGTCTGCCCTTTCCGTCAACCAGCTTGTACATAGTTTCCTGGGGAAAATATCTTGATTTCTGATTGAAAACATCGTAAAATTCCAGTCCGGGAGTGATGACCTCGCTGTATCCGCCCGATCTGAAAATGTCATGCAGTTTTTTCTCCACCAGACGTACAACAGCACAGTCTCCCAGTATCAAATCTCTTGTCCCCTCCGGGGAAATGAGGTCGTAGCTTTTCATATAATAAATCCTTTCACTTTAATGTACTAACATATTAACATAATAACATATAAAATCCTCAATGTCAATAAGGAATGAAATTTTCGGGATTTTTCACATTATCTTCTGACATTGAGGAAAGTATTTTATGTAAATAAGATAATTACTTCTTCTTTTTGACCACTGCAAGGGTAACGCCAACAGCAGCCGCTGCAACAACAACGACTATTACTATGACAACTGGAAGGCTAACGCCCGTGCTTCCAGACTCTGCAGGAGCAGCCTCGGACTGTTCTTCGGAAACAGTGTCATCCTGTGCTTCATCAGAAGCAGCTGTAGTTTCGTCCGCTTCGGTCTCAGCATCAGCAGATTCTGCAGGAGCAGCCTCAGTTTCCTCATAAACGGGAGCCGCAGTCTGTGTCTCAGGAGGAACATACTCCTCGTTGAAGCCCTCAGCAGTGGAAACGAAGTTATTGCCCCAGCTGTCGTAGCCCTCTGCGTCGTCAGCAGTGTGGATAGTCACATTCAGATTCTGAAAAACGCTGCCGCCCTTAAGCTCGGGAGCATTGTCGCCGTAGATGTACACGTCCTTCAGTTCATGGCAGTCGGAAAAGGCTCCGTCGCCTATGGAAGTGACCTGAGGACCTATATAAAACTCAGTAAATACGCACTTTGAGAAGCAGTACGCAGGAATTTCCGTAACG
>CAMEYZ010000145.1 GCA_945947715.1 uncultured Clostridia bacterium
ATTCTTGCGATTGATTTGTTTATATTTTCATAGTCCTCCTTTGCTTCAAGGAGCTTCTGTTCAAGCTCTGCTCCGTTTTCAATAAATTCAATATCAGTATTTCCTATCCTGCGTTTCGGTTTTGTCATAAGATACAGCCCCGCATAGGTCCCTATTGCCACAGGGATATCTATAAATATCGACCATTCAAGCAGGAAAAGCAGTATTATGAAAACGGCTCCCGAGGCTGCTGCGGAAATTATAGCTGCAATATTCTGACGAAGATCATTTTTCACATTAATTATATCCTTTCACGCTGCGGAATGCTCCGATAAGGTCGGTTCTTCCGTCGAAAACTCTTGCATTGGTAAGCTCTGCAAGCTCGTTTAGCTGTTCGTCCTCGGCGTCGCCGAACATTATGGAGAATATGGGGATATCCTCTCCCAGTGCCTTGTATTTTTCAGTGAAAAGCTCACGATTTTCGGTCTGAGAAGCTCCGTCTGTCAAAAGTATCACTGCAGTACAGTATTCGGACATATCGAAATTCATGGAAGTAAATTCTATTCCCTTATCCATGGCAGTGTATATATCTGTTCCGCCGATAGGCTCTTCGTCGGCTATTTTATGGAACAGCTCCTCGAGATATTCCTCGTCAGCACCTTCAGAGGTGTATATTGCACGAACCTCTTCATCAAATAACACTGCCACATTGACTTCATTTTCTGCCGCCTGCAGAAGATTTTTCTCAGCATTTTCCTGTATCAGCAGCTGTTTCATTGCTTCCACAAGCTGACTGTTTCCATCGCCTTTCATGCTGCCCGAAAAGTCCAGGCAGTAAATGTTCAGTGACGGCTTTCGGAACACTGTCTGATAGAGACCTGATTCCGCAAAGTTAGCAAATGTAAAAACGCTGATAAATATCGTAACAGCTGCACCTTTTAGCTGTTTGATGTGCTTCGGATTTTCACCTGTTGGGTGAAATAAAATAGGCGTGTGAAAAGTGCTTTAAATATCGTTATATTGATACTTTTTAGGCTTTCGATTATTTTGAGTTTTGCGGAATCAGGATTTTTTCAGATACTTTGGCTTTCTCTTTACAATAAAAAAATAATCTGCTATAATGAATATATGGAAAGCGGGTGCATATGTAATGAAAACTGCTGCAAAAAAATATCGGAAAGGGCTCTGCTTTCCGATGATGATATTTTTTGCGCTGATGATTTGTGGGTGCAGTGCAGATACGGATAATGACCAAAAGGATTATGGAGTGTTCTTAAGTATCGGTCCGTCGGAAATGTACAAAGTCGAGGGCTATCGTACTGTAGTTATTGACGGTCAGTATTTTTCCGAGGATGATATCATGCACTTAAAGGAGCAGGGAAGCACGGTGTACTCATATCTGAACATCGGCTCTGTTGAGGATTTCCGGGATTACTATGATACATATTCGGAGCTAACTTTGGGAGAGTATGAAAACTGGTACGGAGAACGTTGGGTAAATGTTGCTTCCGCCAGGTGGCAGGAATTTCTTGTTTCCCTGGAGGAAGAACTGCTGGACAAAAATATTGACGGTTTTTTCGTGGATAACTGCGACGTGTACTATGAGTATCCTACAGATGAAATATTTGACGGGCTGACGATTATTCTGGAGCAGCTTATGGAATACGGAAAGCCTGTTATCATCAACGGCGGCGATACATTTGTTACGAGATACAGAGAAAAATTCGGCTCTGCACAAAGGATAATGACAGGTGTAAATCAGGAATCTGTATGGACGAGGATAGATTTTGAAACAGGGGAGCTTTCCGCAAGCATATCGGTGGACCGTGAATATTTTGAAGCGTATCTGAAAGCATGCTGCAGCGACGGTGCTGATGTTTATCTGATAGAATATACTACCGATACTGTGCTGAAAAAACAGATAAGCGAATACTGTGCTGAGAATCGTTTTCATTATTATATCTCCGATTCTGTTGAGCTGGACTGACCATTTAATTTGAAAGGTGGATTTATATGAGTTACAAATTTTACGGCTGGGAGCATGCAGATGCTGCTCCCGCAGATGAAAGGTACAGCAGTATAACCGACCCTCGGGTGCTGTACGATATCTTATCGGAAATATGGTGCGCAGACACATGTGCACCTCGTCTTAGAGACCGCTGGACAGAGGATAACAAAACTCTGGGACAGTGTTCTATTACGGCATTTCTCGCACAGGACATCTTCGGCGGCAGGGTGTACGGCATATTTCGTCCCGGTGGGAATTATCACTGCTATAATGTGGTTGGCAGCTGTGTTTTTGACCTGACAAGCGAACAGTTCGGTGATGAGCAGCTGTGCTATGATAACAATCCCGAACAGTTCAGAGAGATGCATTTTTCCAAGGAGGAAAAAAGACTCAGATATGAATATCTGAAAAGCAAACTTGATGAGATGATTTCATCGGGAAGGTGATATTATGAAAAGCTTGAATAAATTTCGCGGTTGTCTTATCGGAGGCGCGGCAGGTGATGCTCTGGGCTATGCAGTGGAATTTAAGACCGAGGATATGATCTATGCCATATATGGCGAGGAGGGGATCACAGAGTATCGGCTCACAGGCGGAATGGCTCGTATTTCCGACGATACCCAGATGACCCTCTTTACCGCAAACGGACTTATTTCGGCCAGCTCAAAGGATGATGCAATTGTGCACATATACGAAAATTATCTTGACTGGCTGGAAACGCAGCGGGGGAACAGAGATACTCCCAAGCGTTCGTCGCGGCTGCTTGATATCCCGGAGCTGTGGAGCGACAGGGCTCCCGGTGGGACCTGTCTTGATGCTTTGGAAAGCGGCGAAATAGGTACAATTGATAATCCGCTTCATGACAGCAAGGGCTGCGGCGGGATAATGCGTGTAGCGCCGGTTGGACTGTATGCTTATTCAAAGTTTACTCCTGAAGAGTCGGATATGCTGGGAGCAGCGTCTGCTGCTATTACTCACAGCCACGAGCTGGGATATATTCCTGCGGCAATGCTTGTACACATTATCCGCTTGATAATGGAAAATGATGATATTTCTCTGCGTGAAGCTGTCCGGGATTCTGTCGGCGCAGCAAAAAAGCTCTTCCCGCATGCAGTGCATATGAAAGAGCTGATTGAAATATTGGAAAAAGCCGAGGCGCTTTCGGAAGCGGATATTGACGATGTTGATGCTATACATCAGCTGGGCGGAGGCTGGGTGGCCGAGGAGACTCTTGCCATCGCGGTATATTGTGCTTTGAAATATGAAAATGATTTTGACAGAGCAGTTATTGCTGCCGTAAATCACAGCGGAGACAGCGATTCCACAGGCGCAGTATGCGGAAATATTCTTGGCGCATATCTGGGACTTGATGCCATTCCCGAAAAATATTTGAGGGACCTTGAGCTTAAGGATTTTATTATTCAGATAGCAGATGAGCTTTTTGCCATAGAATGACAGCTCATATAAGCTTCATTTCCCGGGCAATTATAACTGCCTCAGTCTTGTTTTTGGCGCCCAGCTTACGGTAAATCTCCTTGATGCGGGAACGGAGAGTCTCATAGTTTATGTTCAGATTATCAGCTGTTTTCTGTACCGAAAGACCGTCTGCAAGGCAGGTGAGGATTCGGATATCCATAGGCTGTAGCTCAGGAACGCTTTTCGTGGTGGTTTTCAGATACAGCGGATATCGTCTTGCCATCTTTCCCGTTTCGTTTCTGACTCGTTCGAACCATTTATTGTCTATATTCTTATTTTCGGCGCAGCTGTCCGCGCATTTATTGATAAGCTCGTAGACTGCTGCTCCCTCATGGGAGATGATAGGGATAAACTCATAGGTACATATTTTTTCCAGAGTTTCGATAAAGTCGTCCTGCCACTTACTGCCGGTCCTGTATCTTAAGACGGCGGTCAGAATCCCAAGCTCCATGGATATGTATTTTCTGTCGCAGTGCTCGGCGTAGTATTTCATGGATTCGATAAGAGTATATGCGCTGCTGTAATTTTCCTGTGCGATATAGCAGCGTATCTTTGTGAGATAGTGGAAGCGCTCAAAGGCGATGAAATGCTCGTTTTCATCGGGAGCGGTATTCATCCAGTCGGCTGCGGTGCGCATATCGCCTTCGATAAGTGCGATGTGGCACTTCATGGCTTCGATGCTGGGATAAAGTCGCCGCAGACCCTCCTGCTTCGCAGTCTTTTCAAAGGAGGAAAGCAGTGCTTTTGCATTGTCGGTATCGCCCATGCCGATGTATTGTCTGATAAGTGTTCCCGTTGCGGCAAAGCATAGCTCAGTCTTGCCGCCTGCCTCCGCTTCGAGCTTTGCCTTTGACACGAGGGACATTATTTCATAGGGGTCACCGCCCTTTTCGTAAAAGCTCTCCGCCAGCGCAGCATTGACAAGTCCCTTTCCGTATTTTCCGAGAAATGTGCATACAAGCTTTCCCACCGTTGATGCAAGCTCTCTGTCATGTCTGCTCCAGTCGCAGAAATCCTTGCCGCCATTCATAAGAGAGGGAAGATTGCTGGTGACTGAAAATTCCGGGAAGGGGATAGACTTATCAGTCAGCAGTGCATAGCATGCCTTGATAAGCTCGAGGATGTTTATGCTGCCCCGATGAGGAAGGGATATGTCAAGATATACTATCTGACAGATGGCCTCGCGGTACATCGAGCCCTTGACTTTATTCCGGTATTCGGAGAGCTTATTGTACCAGTATTCACTTTTCTCAAAGTCCATAAGCATTGAACAGAGCATTGACATTGCGGACATAAGATAGACATTGCTGAGAATATCCTCCTCGGAAAGCATGAGATAATATTTCCGCATTTCGATATAATAGCCCGATTCGGGATTTTTTCTTGAATTTCTGATAAGCAGCTCTCTTATGCGGTCGGATTCGTTGTACTTGGCATATAGTTCAAGGGCCTTGTCATCGTCGTTGTGGCTCTCATAGTATCCGCCTGCGAGTATGGCGTACTGATGAAGTTCTCTTTCCGAAAACTCTATTGAAGCCTTTTTGCGGAGAGCACAGAGAAATTGGTGTCGGATAGTATAGATGCCATTTTTCTCGTCGATAAAATTGCCTGCGTCCTTTGCCCGTTCTATCAGTCCTAAAACTGCGGTATTTCCTGTGAGGGTCACTGCGAGCTGTTCGGAAAAATCGTCAACGATGCTGACCTTCATCAGAAAGTCGGCTACCTCGGTATTTATTTCGGAAATAATATTATTTATAGCATAATTCTGGAACATGATGCTGTTTTTATCATACAGCTCGCTGCTAATCCTATCTCTTGCCAATAGCCGTGCAGCGGTATATTTTATCCCGTAGAAGTTTCCCTCGTTGCATTTTTTCTGAAATTGGAGCTCTTTTTCAGTAAGGATTATCCCCTCAGAACGCATGTATCGGTCGATGCCCTCTTCGGACAGAGCGATATCATCCTCGGTGATAAGTGCCATATCCTTAGTGATAAAGGTGTTGAAAAGCCAGCTGGGCATTTTGCTCCTACCGACGATTATCATCCACAGGTCTTTTCTGCTGCACAGCGAAAGTATACTGTTTCGCAGCTCACTGCTTTCAATTGCATTGACATTGTCGATGACGACAGTGGCGGTATGTATGCATTTTTCGGGTATCTGTGACA
>CAMEYZ010000146.1 GCA_945947715.1 uncultured Clostridia bacterium
CATTCTGAAGTATCTTCTCAGTGGGAAGAGAGGGCTGCGCCTCGTCCTTGCGCAGATCCTTAAGGTAAACGTTGTGATTGTCCTTTATAGGATCGTATGTGATGTCTATCTCTTTGATTGTGTCCATGATCTCAATAATATCGGTCATATCCTCAGCCATTGCTGCGAAGCCTTCCTCGGTGAAATTCAGCTTTCCCAGCTTAGCAAGATACTTTACCATTTCCAGATCCATAATAATCCTCCTATCCGCCGCTTATCGGCACAAATCAATACAATATTATTATACCATATTTTATCTTAATTTGCAACAATTTTTATGATTTTTTATGATTTCATCATATTTCGTCGCTTTTATGTTAAAAATTATTAATTTGCACTATTCGAAATCGGATTTTTTGTATATTTATCCAAAAAGCGTGTAATACTATTGCAAAAGCGAGAAAAAAGGGGTATAATGTAATAGTCGTTACGGAAAAGGTTTCACGGTGTTAATCGCTGCGGTTTTCCTGCAAGGCTTTAATGCCGATCATAATGGGATATAGCCAAGCGGTAAGGCAGCGGACTTTGACTCCGTCATTTCGCCGGTTCAAATCCGGCTATCCCAACCATATCCTGGGGTGTCGCCAAGCGGTAAGGCACTTGACTCTGACTCAAGCATTTCCGGGGTTCGAATCCCTGCACCCCAACCAGATAGCACATGGCTTCGGCTGTGTGCTTTTTTCATAAACACTCAAAAAAATCCGCGCCGAAATTTCAAAATCAGCGCGGATATATTATTTAATATTCAATCACAGAAGCGACTTGTAAAGCTCGGTGATCTCCTCAACAGATGTATCTCTGGGATTTCCGGGACGGCATGCGTCATCGTATGCGGACTGTGCCAGGAACGGGATATCCTCGGGCTTAACGATGTCCTTAAGGTCAGCAGGGATTCCTACATCCTGTGAAAGCTGCTTAACTGCGTCGATTGCTGCCTTTCTGTACTCCTCCTGAGTCATATCGTCAACGCCCTTGACGCCCATTGCTCTTGCGATCTCACGATACTTCTCGCCTGTTGCGGGAGCATTGTACTCCATAACTGTGGGGAGAATGATAGCATTTGCAACGCCGTGGGGAGTATCATACAGAGCGCCCAGAGGGTGAGCCATGGAGTGTACGATGCCAAGTCCTACGTTGGAGAAGCCCATGCCTGCAACATACTGACCGAGAGCCATATCTGTTCTGCCCTCAGGAGTGTTATCAACAGCTCCGCGGAGGCTTCTGGAAATGATCTCGATAGCCTTTAAATGGAACATATCAGAAAGCTCCCATGCGCCCTTTGTGATATATCCTTCGATAGCATGTGTGAGCGCATCCATACCTGTTGCAGCAGTAAGTCCCTTAGGCATGGTAGACATCATCTCAGGGTCAACAAAAGCAACAACGGGGATATCGTGAGGGTCAACACATACCATTTTGCGATTCTTAGCAGCATCGGTGATAACATAGTTGATGGTTACCTCTGCAGCTGTTCCTGCGGTAGTGGGAACTGCCAGGATAGGCACGCACTTATTCTTTGTGTCAGCAACGCCCTCAAGGCTTACAACATTGCCAAACTCAGGGTTATTGATGATTATTCCGATAGCCTTTGCGGTATCCATGGAGGAGCCGCCGCCAATAGCGATTATGTAATCCGCACCGGAATTCTTGTATTCAATAACACCGTGCTGAACATTTTCAACTGTAGGATTAGGCTTGATATCTGAGTAAATGCTGTACTCCAGACCTGCGCCGTCAAGAACGTCTGTAACCTTTTTAGTCACACCGAATTTAATAAGGTCAGGGTCGGAGCATACAAAAGCCTTTTTAAAGCCTCTGCCCTTTGCCTCGGTAGCGATATCCTTTATCGCACCTGCTCCGTGATAAGATGTTTCATTGAGAATAAATCTGTTAGCCATTTTTAATCTACTCCTTTTTACGACATGTAACGGTTTACAAATTTGCCTATATTCATATTATACAACTTTATTTCTCATTTGTCTACATTTTTTATTGATTTTCTCCTATAAATTTCAAATTTGCTTTTTGTGCATTTTTAACAAAAATATTATTTTCTGCAAAAAATGAAAAAAATCCCCATTCTGAATTGTTATATAATCAGAAAGGACAAAGCAGATGTTCAGATAAAAAACAAACCACAAAGAAAGGACTTGATATTATGACTAAAAAACTTCTATCAAAAATAGCAGCAATATCCGCAGCTGCTGCAATTGTCTCCGGAATAGCAGTGATACCCTCTTCGGCAGCAGACAGCTATTCCATTGACATCAATGACCCAGATTACATCTACTGTCCCGTTTATCCATCGGGAACTGTTGATGTGTCAGCCGATAACTATATAGTAAATCCCGACGAGGACGAGTATCTCGACTTTACTGTATATAACAATTCAGGAGAAAATGTTCTTATCTCCTCCCCTATTTCGGAAAACTGCTTCGTTCAGAAGCTCACCTCCGATGGCTGGGTCACGGTTTACGGAAGCGATATCGAAGCGGTTCCTATCCCCTATGACGACATCTACGACTATGACGACACAACGATATATTATTATGAGAACGATGAATATCTTCCGCCATATTTTTCCTTATCCGATTCACTGAATGTCTCGGAATTTGAGGACGGTGATTATCGCATGGGCTTCTACACCAATTATTATAGTCTGAATTATCTGTATTTCACCGTGCGGCGCAGCATCTCGGCAGTCCTTTCCGAAAGCAGAGTCTATACCGGCGATACCTCGTTAAAGCTTGATGTGACAAACAATCTCCCCTTTGACGCTGTGATGAATCTTGACCCGGAGCTCTGCATCATCGAAAAGTATTCAGGCGGAAAATGGACCATGCTCCAGCCGAAAAAATCTGGCGGTATCTATGAGATAGACACTGTTATCTCTCCATACGATACAGAGGCTTTCACTGTAGACCTCAGCTGTTACGGGGAATTGTCTAAGGGTGAATATCGCCTATCCTTTGACTGGAATACCGATAATGAGTTCTCATATGACAGCATGTACGGCACCTGCTCAGTTAATTTCAAGGTCATCGAGCCCATGACTATGACTGTCATTCCTACCTCTGTTGAAAATCAGTCCGACCTGACCGTAAGAATAAAGATCACCAATAACTCTGACAGCAAGCTGCGCATCTACGATTACGGAAAGCTCCAGAAAAAGCTCGGCACCAGATGGTACAGCGTAAGAACAAAAACAAATGCCAAGGAATTTTCGGGCTACAAGACAATCTCTCCCGGAAAGACCTCCGTTATAGAAATAAAGCTTGATGATTACTATTACGTTAAGTCCTTAGGCAATAATCAGTACCGCATCGAAATACCCATAAACGGCAAATCATACTACTGCACATTTAACCTTACCCACGGCAAATACTACACAATCAAATAACTCTCTCCAACATAAAAGGCAGGAGCATCTCAGGTAAATGAAATGCTCCTGCCTTTATTTTATCTGCTTAAGCTTGCCGCTGCTCTCACAAGATACTCAAATTCGTTTTTGTATTCATCGTCGGAGTAATCGTAATTGTCCAGCATATCGGTGAGACTGCTCCATGTGGCAGTGCCCTTGTTTTCACTATTTCTCAGGAGCATACCAAATTCTGCACAGCATGCTGCAAAATTGAGATTCCTCGGCATTCTCTCTGTAAACAGGCTGACCTTCACGGGATAGGAATAAAGCTCGCTTTCCTCCGAATCGGGAGCCTTGCAGCGGATATTGACCGTCAGCAGCTCGTCGGAATACTCACCACTTGCCGCAGCAGTCTCCACAGGCTTCTCATTTGCCGAATACTTGTACTCGGGAGTGTATGTACTTGCCGAATTTGCGGGGATAAGCTCATAGAGTACAGTAACTGTGCTTCCTGCGCCGACTTCGCCTGCGTCCTTAGTATCGTCGTTGAAATCTCTGTCTGCAAGAGCTCTGTTCTCATAGCCGATAAGACGATAGCCTGCCACATTCTCAGGATTAAATTCCACCTGAAACTTCACGTCCTTTGCCACAGTGACAAGTGTCGAATCCATTTCGTCGATAAGCACCTTTTTTGCCTCGGAAACTGAGTCGATATAGGAATAGTTTCCGTTTCCGTTATCTGCCAGTGCTTCAAGACGATCGTCCTTTAAATTTCCCTCGCCAAAGCCCAGAACGGAAAGATAAACTCCGCTGTCCCGCTCCCTTTCGATAGGCTCCACGAGACCGTCCTTGTTGGATACACCCACATTCAGGTCTCCGTCAGTTGCGAGGATAACTCGATTATTTCCACCCTCAATGAAATATTCCTCAGCTATCTCATAGGCTGTGGCGATACCTGCTGCGCCTGCGGTGGCGCCTCCTGCGGTGAGCTCGTTTATTGCATTGTTGATGTCCTTCTTATTCTCGCCGCTTTCTCCGCGGAGGACTACTCTGTCCTCACCTGCATATGTAACGATAGATATTCTGTCCTTACTGTCCAGCTTGTCAGTGAGCATGGTGAACGCCTGCTGGACCAGCGGAAGCTTATCGCTGTCATACATGGAACCGCTGACGTCGATAAGGAATACCAGATTCATGGGCAGGTCAGTCTGCACCTGGGATTCGTCCGCCTTGATGCCCACCAGCAGCAGCTGATTATCCTCATTCCACGGACAGGTCGAAAGCTCGGTGGTCACAGAGAAGGGCTCGCCGCTTTTCGCATTGGGATAGTCATAATCGAAGTAGTTCATTATCTCCTCAATGCGGACTGCTTCGGAATTGGGGAAATACCCGTTGTTGATCATTCTGCGGATATTTGTATAGGAAGCAGTATCAACATCTGCTGAAAATGTAGACAAGGGATTTTCTGAAGTGAGCTTGAAGCCCGATTCTGTGATATCTTCATATTCTTCGGAATTCGGAAAATACTGATATTCCGTATCGGCAGCATATGTATCATCCGCTGAGGCTATAGTCGCATCTAACGAATTATCGTAAAAATATCCTTCTTCCTCGGCGACTTCTTCCGCAGCAGGTTCCATATCGGCAGCTGTTTCGTAATAAGCGTCCTTGCTGTCGTTTACGTAAATGTCATTGTCTGCACTGTCGGAAAAGGACATGTCGCCGCTGCCGCAGCCTGCCAGAGAAACTGCGCATACAGCTGCTGTAATGAGTGCTGTTGTTCTGAATTTCTTTTTCATGATAATACCTCCAATATTGTCTATTTATCAAGGAATTTGTCAAAAAGATTCTGAAGCTTGCCCTCGGAGGTTATGTTCATTCTGTCGTAGAAGAAATCGTCGGGGGAAGACGAATCCTTCCGAAGATATTGTTCATCACCGTCCATAAGGCTCTTCCAGCCGTTCTGGAAGAGAACGTATCCATCTCCTGTCAGCTCTATCTGCGGAGTACAGCTGTCTGCGATATGATACTCTCCGTCCCCGGAAATCTTAACCGGCAGAAGATATTCATTATCCACACCAAGAACGTATGCTCTGCCTGAAACTATTTCAAGCTCACAGGGAAGAGTTATGCTTTCGGGACATATCACATGTATGGGGGTTACAGTGTAGGTCACCGTCTCG
>CAMEYZ010000147.1 GCA_945947715.1 uncultured Clostridia bacterium
ATGTGTATCTTTTCTGGGGAACGGATTTTTATTCCATTGAGCTTTACACAAAGGGTCTTATCAACAAGCTTGTGGACAAGGACGCATGCGATCTCAATCTTCACGAGTTCGAGGGCAGAGAGCTGGATGTCGGCGAGCTTTCGGACGCCTGCGAGGGTCTGCCCATGTTTGCGGAGTACAATTGCTGCACTGTCAGCGACCTTAACCTTTTCAACAAAAAGGAATTTACCAAGGAAAGCTATGATATGCTTATCTCGGTGATAAAAAATATCCCTGAGACCACTGTGCTGATATTGTACTATTCATCGCTGGATATATGCAAGGGAAGGTCAAAGCCCGACGAGGCATACACCAGACTGATAAACAATGTCACGAAGGTTGGAACGGTCTGCGCCTTTCCCACAAAGACTGCTGCGGACGCAGTAAAGACTGCGGCTTCTCTTGCAAAGAGAAAGAAATGCGTGATCGGCGAAAATGAGCTGAGGTACCTCTGCGACCTGTGCGCATATGATATGCTGATGATAGGCAGCGAGCTTGACAAGCTTTCTGCTTATGCTCAGGAGCAGCCTATTACGTCTGAAATGATTGAACTGCTCTGTCCCGGCGAGAACGATGCAAAGATATATAATCTTACCGATGCCATAATCGCACGGAACAAGCCTCTTGCACTGTCGCTGTTTCGGGAGCTGCTGGATATGCGCACGGAGATAATGCCGCTGCTGTATTCAATCACGGGCACCTATGTTGACCTTTTCAGAGCAAAAACTGCTCTGAAAAACAGAAAAAGTGCCTCTGACGTCAAGGCAGATTTCAGCTATGGCGCCATGGGATTTTCTGTAGACAAGGCGTTTCGTACTGCGGGTAAAATATCCGACGAGCAGCTCAGCCGATGCTTGAAGCTGCTGCTGGACTGTGAGTGCATGATAAAATCACGTCCCGAACCGCTCCACGCGGATATCGTTGAGGAAACTATCATTAAAATGCTTTCGTAAGGAGAGATTTTTATTATACATCTTGACAGTGCGGTCATAGTTGAGGGGAAATATGACCGTATCAGACTGAAATCGGTAATAGATGCGCTGATAATATGTACTGACGGCTTCCGCATCTACAAGGACAAGGAAAAAATGGCGCTGATACGTCATTATGCCAATACATCGGGGATAATTATCCTCACCGATTCGGATACCGCAGGCTTTCGCATAAGAAGATACATTAAGGGTGCTGTGGGCGGCGGTAAGATAACCAATGTCTATATCCCAGATATCTTCGGGAAGGAACGCCGAAAATCTGAACCCTCAAAGGAAGGCAAGCTCGGTGTCGAGGGCATGGATACCGATGTTATCATCAAGGCCTTCGAGCAAGCGGGAATCCGGCTTGACAACGAAAAACGTAACGATATATCCTCCGACCCGATAACGGGACTGGATATGTACGAGCTTGGACTTTCAGGCGGGAAAAATTCCTCGGAGAAAAGAAAGGCAGTCCTGAAAGCATACGGTCTGCCAGAGCTTCTGACCTCGGGGAGCATGACGGAGATTCTTAACACAATGACTAACCGTACTGACTTTATCAAAGAGTGTGAAAAAATTTTGGGAGAAAAATCTTTGGAGGAATAACGAAACATGGTCTTTTCCAGTCTGACATTCTTATACTTTTTCCTTCCCGTGGTAATGATACTGTACTTTTTTTCGGGAACAAAGGTCAGAAATGTGATACTGCTTGTATCGGGACTGCTTTTTTATGCCTGGGGCGAGCCGTTCTATATCGTGATAATGCTGATATCGACCCTTATCGACTATACGGCAGGACGTCTTATGGACAAGTTCGACAGCGACGACAAAAAGCGAAGGGCATGTCTGCTTGTGTCGGTGATAATGAACGTGGGACTGCTTTCCATATTCAAGTACAGCAATTTTATCTTCGACAACATAAGCGCAGTGGTGGGGCAGACAGTTACCAATCCCTTTGTCAGCGTGAATAAATGGCTCAACGATATCTTCCCCTTTGAGCTGAACGAAAAGCGAATAGATCTTCCTATCGGAATTTCTTTCTTCACATTTCAGAGCATGTCCTATACGATCGACCTCTATCTGCGCAAAATAAAGGTCCAGAAGAGCTTTCTGAGCTTTGCTGCATATATTTCGATGTTCCCACAGATAGTGGCAGGACCTATCGTTCGATACGAGGACGTTGCTGCTGAGATCGACAACCGCTCCGTAAATATGTCTAAGATAAGCATCGGCATCGCCTATTTTGTAAAGGGTCTTGCGAAAAAGGTGCTGCTTGCCAATAATATCGGCGCTGTTTGGACGGAGATAAAGGCTCTCGATTACGGCGAAATATCAGTGCTCACCGCATGGATAGGCATACTTGCATTCACCTTCCAGATATACTTTGATTTTTCCGGCTACTCCGATATGGCTGTGGGTCTCGGAAAGATGATGGGCTTCAATTTCCCTCAGAACTTCGACCACCCCTACATCTCCAAAAGCATCAGCGAGTTCTGGCGCAGATGGCATATCACCCTAGGCTCATGGTTCAGAAGTTATGTATATATCCCTCTGGGCGGCAACCGCAAGGGCATGAAGAGGACCCTGCTCAATCTGCTTATCGTATGGGCGCTGACGGGACTGTGGCACGGCGCAAGCTGGAATTTTGTGCTATGGGGACTATATTTTGGCATCATCATTATCATCGAGAGAGTGGGACTGGGCAAGCTACTGGAAAAGCTGCCCTCGGCTGTCAGCACAGTCTATACCTTCCTGCTGGTGGTATTTGGCTGGGTGCTTTTCGACACAGATACTCTCGGCGATGCTATCATGTTCTTTAAGGCGATGTTCGGAGGAACGGGTGTTTTCGCTGACAGCTATTCGCTGTACATGCTGGCTTCCAATATCGTTATGCTGGTAATATGTGCCATAGGCTCCACGTCGCTGCCTGACAAGCTCTACAGCAAGCTCAACCGCAAGTCCGGAGCTGCTGTAAGCTATGCGATGCCTGTTATTCAGGCGGCAGTGTTGCTTATCTGCACGGCGTTTCTTACCGACGCCACCTACAATCCGTTCATGTATTTCAGATTTTAAGGATGTGAGCTTTGTTGAAGAAAAAGAAAAAAGCTTCCGCAGGAGTTTCCGTGGACCAGATAGAAAAGCTTGGCAAGAAGAGCGTAAAACGCAAGGTAGCAATTTCTGCAGTGACGATGATACTGTTTTTTGCCATTCTGATATTCTTTGCGATAATGACCGTTTTCGGCGACAAGGCTTCCTTCTCGGAGCTTGAAAACAGATATCTTTCCGACCCTCCGAAGGTATCTGCAAAGAATATCTACAGCGGAGAGTTTTCCGATGACACCGAGACCTATGTGGCGGACCACTTCTTCGGACGGAATATTTTCGTCAAATTCAAGACCTATGCCGACCTGTTCGTTGGAAAAAACGAGCGCAACGGCGTGTATATCATAAAGGGATCGAGACTTGCTCAAAGGGTGGACGAGCCGGACAGTGCTCTTATCGAAACAAGCATTAACGCAGTCAATACCTTTGCTGCGGATAATCCTGATGTACCAGTATTCTTTATGCTGGCGCCAACTTCGGGGGATATCTATTCTGACGAGCTTCCGAAAAATGCTCCCATGCTGGACGAAAAAAACTTTATCGAGAACGTGTACAGCGGACTATCCTCTGATATATCCACGATAGACGCTTACTCGGTCATGTCCCTCAACAAGGACAGCTACATCTATTATCGGAACGACCACCACTGGACGTCCTATGGAGCATATCTTGCTTACACCGCAGCAGCAAAGAAAATGGGCTTCACTTCTGCACCGCTGAGCTCCTTTGATATCGAGCATGCCTCCGACAGCTTCAAGGGAACTCTCTATTCCTCTGCGCTTTACGATGGCATCGAAGCGGATACCATTGATTTCTATCACCCCACAAACGGCTGCAATATAACAGGGGAGTACGTCTATAAGAGCTTCGGCGAGGAGCCCGAGTTTTACGATGATATCTATTTCAGAGAATATCTTGACGTAAAGGACAAATATTCCGCATTTACAGGCTCAAATCAGCCGCTAATCAGGATAACCTCCGACAGCACTGGCGGAAAGCTCCTTGTCATCAAGGACAGCTACGCTCACAGCTTCGTGCCCTTTCTCGCACAGAATTATTCTGAGGTCACCATGATGGATATGCGCTATATCCAGATAAGCTACAAGGAGCTTATCGACGTTTCGGAATATGATAGCGTGCTGTTTCTGTACAATGCTGCAACATTTTCTACAGACGAAAATCTGAAAAGACTGACCTACTAATTTTTGACGTATTTTTTGTGATAGTCGGAAAAAACAGGGCAGAAAATCACCGATTTTTGCGTTTTGAGTTCATATTGGCACAGACTGTTAGCGGTAGCCGAAATTTTATTTCCGCATAAAATATATCAAGCGGAAATAATACTGCTCTCCGACAGGATATCAGCTTTTTCGGACAGCGGTATAAGCCGGCTTAAACGCGGTGACAGCTGCAGCTGCCCTCAGAAAAGCCCGTTATTGCAATTTGCATTTCCGCATCACATAGATAACCGACGGCGGCGGTAGTTTTTTCCGCCGCCTGTCGGATCAGTTGACAGAATCGAAATTTTATTATATACTATGTAATAGCAATACCTATATGCATAAAGGCAGGTTTTTTATATGAAAACTATTGTTTCAGCCTCAATTTTAAGCGCAGACCTCTGCGACCTGAAAACGGAGCTTATCAGTACCAAAGAATCGGGTGCGGATTATATCCACTTCGACGTTATGGACGGAGTGTTCGTAAATAATATCAGCTATGGCATACCTGTGCTCAAATGCGTCAGGAAAGCTACTGATATGTTTCTGGACGTGCATCTGATGATAACCGAGCCTCACCGCTATATTAAGGAATTTGCCGAAAGCGGCGCGGATATGATAACCTTCCACACCGAAGCGGGAAGCGATGTCTCCGAGACAATAAAGCTTATCCGCTCCTTTGGGAAAAAGGCGGGTATCGCCATAAAGCCCGCAACTCCTGTTTCGGAAGTGTACAAGTACGTCAGTGACGTGGATATGATACTCGTTATGACCGTGGAGCCCGGCTTCGGCGGACAAGGCTTTATCCCGGAAACTGAGGAAAAGATACGCGAGCTTCGCAGCTTTTGCAATGAAAAGGGAATTGACCTTGATATCCAGGTGGACGGTGGCATCAACGCCGAGACCTCCCGAAGGGTACGGGAGGATGGCGCTAACGTTCTGGTGGCAGGCTCCTATCTGTTCAAGGCTCCCGATATGGCTGCGGCTGTGAAGGCTATGAGAGAGTAATCTCTGACAGCCGTTCTACAGCATTTTCCTCCAGCACTGGAGTACAGTGTTCTCTGATGTATGCTGCGTGTATCATGCTTCTCGCAGTGCCTGCATCATCTGAATGCTTTACCGACTTAAATCGACTGTCCTGTACAGCTGATATAATAAGACAAAGATATTCATCGGAATAGTAAAGACTGCTTGCTGCTGCGTTTCGTCCGATAAGAGATTTTG
>CAMEYZ010000148.1 GCA_945947715.1 uncultured Clostridia bacterium
GTTTATTTCTTCAGCCACTGCCAAACGGCGGTGGCTGGTTTTGTCAATAGGGGGACGTTGGACGGTTACGTTTTATGTAATCAGATAATTGAATTAAATGATTGTTATCACTGATATATTGCGAATTTGAGAAATCACATAAGTAAAAAGTTTCTTGATTAGCTAAAAGATAATTTTCTTATAGTTATATTGCGCGAAATTGCTATTATGCGAAATAATTCTTAGGTAAATATCTCTTTTGTTATGGCAGTATTCTATACCTTCCCTTTCATAATAGCTCAAATAAATAATTTCTTAATTGCCAATAAAAAATCAAACCGTTTCCAAAAATGAAAAATCATCTTCGGAAACGGTCAGAAATTATTATCAGAAATGTATAGGATCCGCCGAATCTAAAGTCTCAAACTTATAGCCTTCAGCTTTTGCATAATCAATTATTTCCTGCAAATATTCAACGGTAAGTTCCTTTGAATCGTGCATCAATACAGTTTCATAATCACTGGACAACGTGTCCTTAAAATTCTCCACACAGCTATTATAGGTTGCTCCAACAGTTGCGTCAGAGGTCGCACAGGACCAGTCAAAGTAAGTAAATCCCCTGCTGTTCATTTCAGTGATTATATCGTCTGCAACGTCCTTGTTGAAGCTGTTATAGCTTCCGCCCGGATATCTGAAAAGCCAGGGCTTCACACCAACAGTTTCATATATGACATTATATACCCTTTCAAAGTCGTCAATATATGCTTCCTTGGACTCGTAAATCTCCTCATAATCGTGAGAATATGTGTGGATACCGACAGTATGCCCTTCATCGACCATACGCTGCAATATATCCTCGCGACCGTCCACGCACCAGCCTACAACGAAAAATGTCGCTTTTATATCATTTTCCTTTAAAATATCGAGAATTGCCTCAGAATTATCCGAAGGACCATCGTCAAAAGTCAAATAGCACACCTTCGGACTACTTACCGAATAAGGCGCACGTACAGCCTTTAAATCTTCCTTGCCGATGATTTCTGTTGCAGCTGCCGGAGTATCCTCAACCGCTTCTGTTTCAGATTCGCTGACATCAGCATTTTCCTCTGCAACAGGCGATTCTGTAACAACAGGCATATCTTCCGTCTTAAGGTCACCCATGGATTCGTTATAGAAACGATTTTCGTTTATATATCTACACACTGCATCATAGCCTGACTCATTGATATGCAAACCATCTCCGCTGTCGAAGCCCTCATCAAGGCGTCCGTTATCGTTTTTAAGCACTGATGACGAATCAATGCTCACTACCTTATCCAGACCCAGATCTGCCACGAGACCGTCAAGCGTTTCCTGATATACTGAGATATCGTAGCTTGCACCTCCGCCGCACACGTCGTTGTCCCAGGAGCTGACCGAAGCCACCGGAGGCAGTGACATTACAGCAATTATACTGTCAGGCGAAGCCTCATTCAGTGCTGTTATCACAGATTTCATATTCACATAGTAGGCGTAGTCATTGCAGTAAGAAAGATCATTTATACCAAGCCATACATATATATACATGGGTTTATTTTCCGCAGCCCAGTCAACAATATTTCCATTTTCAAAGGAATGATCCAGTATTTCCGAAGCTGTGATACCTTTTTCAGCAAAGAGCACATTCCCGTCCACTTCGGAATTATCTGCGAGACCCGCGCACATATCGTCTCCCACAAACATTATCTCGCTGAGATAAGGCTTTACAGCTAAAACATGATCAGGCTCCGGTTCTGTAACAACAGGCATGCTTACCGTTGAGACTTCCGATTCCGCAGGCAATGAAGCATCGTTGGACAAGGACTCATAAGCCGTATCCTGAGAAGAAGCATCAACGTCGCTTTCAGATGGATCGTTTTGCTGACCGCAGGACGTGATCAGACATACCGCAAGCAAAGCGGCTGCGGCTGCCGTAATTTTTTTATTCATTTTGTCGTCCATGATTTCCGATTAATATCGGAAAAGTTCTCCTTTCGTTCAGTATATAATAATTTTTTTCTGTTCTACATTTTCTATTATATAATTTATTTTTCCCGATGTCAAGACATAATTCGACTTTGTAATCAATCAGTAAACTATAAAAAATATTCAGATTTTTTTGAAAAATCAGTGATTTTTTCATTGTCTCAGACAAGTACGGACACAAAATTCTTTGATTTTTTTCTGACATCAAAGATGATTCCATACCATTTTTTCTGAACAAAACACAAATCATATTGACTTTTCTTTTATACATTGGTATAATATTTATATAAACTTTTTAAAATGGAGTGATCTTAAAACCATGAAAATGAAAAAAATCATTTCCCTGCTGACCAGTGCATCGCTGCTTGTTGGAATGGCAGGCTTCGGCGCATCAGACGCTCAGCAGACCCTGTCCCCTGCGACGATATCCGCATCTGCAGCTACAGCTGTCAAGGTAAAAACTCTGAAGCTTACCGCTTCCAAGGTCACAATGACTGTGGGCAAAACCTACACAATCAAGTCAAAAATTACACCCTCAGATGCGACAAATCAGAAGTTATCTTACTCCTCATCAAACAGCAAGATCGCCAAGGTCTCCTCAAAGGGCGTAGTTACTGCCGTAAAGGAAGGCACAGCAACGATAACTGTTAAAACAACAGACAAGTCCAACCTTTCAGCAAAGCTTACCGTTGTTGTAAATAAATCATCTTCAAGCACATCATCAAGTTCATCATCAAGTAATTTTGATACAAAAATAACTGCAATGGAGCTTGTTGAGGATATGCAGGTAGGCTTTAATATGGGAAATTCTTTGGATGCTTTCTCAAGCAACTCAATTTCCGATGTGGGTCTTTCCAGCGAGACCTGCTGGAGCAATCCCACGACCACCAAAAAAATGATAACAGCTATCAAGAATGAGGGCTTCAATACAATAAGGCTCCCTGTAACGTGGCACAATCATCTTGATTCAAAATATAATGTTAATGCAGACTGGATGAAGCGCGTCAAGGAGGTTGTGGATTACGCCATTGATAACGATATGTACGTTATCCTGAATATGCACCATGATAACGCTATCTATGACCTCAGCAAGGCTATTAAATCTGAGAGCGGATATAACGAGGTTGAAAAGAATTATCTTAAGGTATGGAATCAGATAGCCGATACCTTCAAGAATTACGATGAGCATCTCATCTTTGAGTCAATGAACGAGCCCCGCATTGCTGGAAGTGCAGCTGAATGGAACGGCGGTACCGCTAAGGAAAGAGACGCTGTAAACAAGCTTAACGCAGCATTTACAGAGCTTATCAGAAGCAACGGCGGAAATAATAAATATCGTTTCCTTATGCTCCCCGGCTATGGGGCTTCCGCCTCGGATAATTCGCTCAATGGTATCAAACTTCCCGATGATGACAGGCTGATAGTTTCCGTTCATGCATATAGTCCCTACAATTTTGCAATGAATGCCAGCGGAACGACCACATTCTCTCAGAGTGAAAAAAACGAGCTGGACAGATTCTTTAAGACTCTTAACGACAAATTCGTTAGCAAGGGAGTTCCCGTTGTTATCGGCGAAATGGGCGCCACCAACAAAAATAACCTTTCCGACAGAATTGCATGGACAAAATACTATGTCAGCGGCGCAAGAAAGTATAACATCACCTGCTTATGGTGGGATAACGGCGGCTTCAATGTAGGCGGAGAAAACTTCGGTATATTTGACCGTAATTCCTGCAAATTTAAAATTAAGGACATCGCAGACGCACTTGTAAAGTACAGTAAGTAAGCTGTTCAAACCTATAAAATTGATCCGTGTCCCAAAAGGCAGTACAGTATAAATAAGTATTTCCCCTATTTCATAAGACAGCACCGTCAAACAGACTGTGCTGTCTTAACTTTTTGTCATAATCCCTTAAGGAAAAAATTTTTGCCTAAGCCCTAACCAAACGGAATTTTCTGCACTATATATACAGAAGCTTCTGAAATCAAGGAAAGGAGAGCCGAATATGAATACCTATGAACGCCGTGAAAAAATTGCACAGATGTCGAAGTCGATTTTTCAGTACTGTCTGTGCCGAACAAGCTCCTATCAAGAGTCCGAGGACTTGTCACAGGAGATACTGCTGACGCTTTGTGAGAGTATTGAAAATTTGCGTGACGAAAAGGCATTCTACGCATTTGTCTGGCGCACCGCCGACAATATCCTCAAAGGCTGGTACCGGAATAAAGACAAGCACAATACTGCAGAGCTGGACAATAATCTGCCGGACGATTCATGGGAACGTCTTGCAGAACAGACGCAGGAGAACGAACAGCTTACGCTTATTATAAGAGAGCTTGCTCTGCTGAATTCCAATTACCGCCGAGTTATGGTAGCGTACTATATCGACGGACTTTCGGTCAATGACATTTCGGCTCGCTTTTCGCTGACACAAAGTATGGTGAAATACCTGTTATTCCAATCAAAAAGCCGCTGCAGCGGGAAGATATCATCCTCCCGATACAGCGGCTTGATTCTTATTATAAATCTATTATACGCAGCCCTGAGCCTTCATTGCCTCAGCTACCTTAAGGAAGCCTGCAATGTTAGCACCTGCCATGTAGTTGCCCTCCATGCCGTATTCCTTAGCGGCATTGTCGCAGGACTTGAAGATCTCGATCATGATATTGTGGAGCTTCTCGTCAACCTCTTCAAATGTCCAGGAAAGTCTCTCACTGTTCTGGGACATCTCAAGACCGGAAGTTGCTACACCGCCTGCATTTGCAGCCTTAGCAGGTCCATAGAGGATACCGTTCTGCATGTAAACCTCAATAGCCTCGGGAGTAGAAGGCATGTTAGCGCCCTCTGCAACAGCGAAGCAGCCGTTCTTAGCGAGTATCTCAGCGCTTTCCTTGTTGATCTCGTTCTGAGTTGCGCAGGGAAGAGCGATGTCGCACTTGATAGTCCAGATTCCGCTGCAGCCCTCGTGGTACTCAGCAGTAGGATGAGTTGCAACATACTCCTTGATTCTCTTTCTCTCGACCTCCTTAAGCTGCTTTACGCAGTCAAGGTCGATACCGTTTGCATCGTAGATGTAACCGTTGGAATCGGAAAGAGCAACGACCTTTGCGCCGTACTCAGTAGCCTTTTCAGTTGCATAGATAGCAACATTTCCGGAACCGGAAATAACAACAGTCTTGCCCTCGAAGCTCTTGCCGTTAGCCTTGAGCATCTCGTTTGTGAAGTAGCAGAGACCGTAGCCTGTAGCCTGAGTTCTTGCCAGAGAGCCGCCATATGTAAGGCCCTTACCTGTAAGAACACCGGTAAATTCGTTTCTGATTCTCTTATACTGGCCGAACATGTAGCCGATCTCGCGAGCGCCTGTACCGATATCGCCAGCGGGAACGTCAAGATCTGCGCCGATATGTCTGCACAGCTCAGTCATAAAGCTCTGGCAGAAGCGCATAACCTCTCCGTCGGACTTGCCCTTAGGATCGAAGTCGGAACCGCCCTTGCCGCCGCCCATAGGGAGAGTTGTAAGGCTGTTCTTGAAGATCTGCTCAAAGCCTAAGAACTTGATAATACCGA
>CAMEYZ010000149.1 GCA_945947715.1 uncultured Clostridia bacterium
ACGCAAAGGTCAAGATAGTGAGCCTCGACAGCGACAGGCGCTACAAGACCTATGGACGTGTTCCCGGAATGGGCTGATAAATTTAATATAAAGCTTTGGAGACAGTAAGCATGGGTTTTCTCTTGTGCTTGCTGTCTTTTTTGGATATTGCAAAAATGTAAGAAATATATCCGGATTGTAAGGCGCCTGTTATTGCGTCTTTTTTTATAATAGGGTATAATATTCACAGGTTACAATTTGACAATATTTTCGATTTCTATTGACAAAATAATTAATATGTGATATAACTGTATTAGTATAAATAGTACAGCGTGAGGGAAAGGCGGAATAATATGAAAAAATACGAAGAATATGAGGATGACGAGCTTGATGAAGAGGAAGAGGCTCCCAGGAAGAAAAGGGGAGGGTTTATAAACCGCGTTCTGTTCTTTTTTGCGGTGATAATCGTTGCGGTGGGGACCTATGTGGCGTGCATCGGGTATGAGATGTATTCCCGGGCTGTGACTGCTATGCCTGTTGCTGATATGGCAAAGGAGCTGCGCTCTGCGGAAAACTATACCTCTATTGAGGATATCCCCGAAATATATACCGATGCTGTGGTCGCCTTGGAGGATAAGCGGTTTTATACTCATCGGGGAATTGACCTGCGCTCTATCGGACGGGCGGTTGTTGTCAATATTAGGGAGCTGAGCCTGGCGGAGGGAGGCTCTACCATTACTCAGCAGCTGGCGAAAAATCAGTATTACACCCAGGAGAAGAGCTTTCTCAGAAAGGCTGCGGAGGCCTTCACTGCCCTGAAAATTGAAAGCGAGCTTTCCAAGGACGATATCCTTGAGCTTTACATAAACAGCATCTATTACGGCGACGACTGCTATGGCATATATGAGGCAAGCACCCACTATTTCGGCGTGGAGCCCTCCGAAATGACGGACTATCAGTGCACACTGCTGGCAGGGATACCTAATGCGCCCAGTGTGTATTCTCCTACTGTGAATCCTGGACTGGCAGAGCAGCGGCGGATACAGGTGGTGGACGCTATGTACGATGCAAATGTAATATCTGCTTCCGAAAGGGACAGCCTTCTTATTGCACGTAATGATGACATGTAACTGAAGCTTGTTTTATGATATGTTGAAGTGCCAAAAAAATGTCCTGTTTGTGGATAATTATGTGCAGTGTGACAATATTCTATGAAAAATTATTACAAGACGGTACATTTATTGATTTTGAAGCGTATTAAAGCTATAATGATATATGATATATTTTATTGATTTTACTGTTGACAAACTCATTCTATTATGATAGAATTATATAAACGATCTTGACAAAAGGAAGTACAGAAAAACATATGAAAAAACAGAAAAGACCGGGAAACACAAATACGCCCTTTGCAGTGCTGTCAATGGTACCGAGCATCGCAGGTGTGCTGATATTTTTTATACTGCCGTTTTTTACGGTGGTGTACTATTCTATAGTTGATAATCCTATTACGCATGAGTTTGTGGGTCTGGAGAATTTCAAGGCGATATTCGGCAACAAGGCCTTTATCACTGCGGCAAAAAATACTGCTGTGCTGTCACTTATTACAGTGCCTCCCGCGGTGGTGCTCTCGATGATACTTGCCATGCTTATGGAATCGTCGATACCCGCAAAGAGCGGCTTCCGCAGCATCTTTTTAAGTCCTGTCATGGTGCCTGCAGCTTCGGTGGTGCTCATCTGGCAGGTGGTGTTTCATTACAATGGTTCACTTAATTCCTGGCTGCTGGAGGCATTCGGCGCCGAGCCTGTGGACTGGCTCAAATCGAAATACTGTCTGGTAGTTATCGCGCTGCTGTTTTTATGGAAAAATCTCGGATATAATATGATACTCTATCTGTCGGCGCTGGCAGGCATGCCGAAGGATCTGCTGGAGGTGGCCGAGCTGGAGGGCGCGGGACGATTTTATCGTTTCTTCCGCATCAAGCTAAGATACCTTTCTCCGACGGTCATCTTTGTTACGATACTGTCACTTATCAATTCCTTCAAGCTGTTCAGAGAGGTCTATCTGCTGACGGGAGACTACCCCTATGAGGGACTGTATCTCATGCAGCACTACATGAATAACACATTCAGAACTCTCGATTATCAGAAGCTTTCCTCGGCGGCAATCGTTATGATGATAGTTATGATAGTTATAATCGGAACGCTTATCCACTTTGACAATAAATTCGGAGGTGACATTGAAGAATGAAGGCTCTGACTATGACAAAAAAGGTGAAAAAGACCATTTTTACCGTGCTGCTTACGATAATTGCCGTATTTTCTGCGGTGGTGTTCATACTTCCGACACTGCTTACCATCGTCAACTCGTTTATGACCACCTCGGAGATAAACGCTAACTACGGTGTGATATTCAGCACGGCTTCAGGCGGAAGCCATACATATATTTCCGACAAGATAAATTTGAAGCTTATCCCCGACAAGGTCTCCTTTGACCAGTACAAGACGGTTCTGCTTACAAGTCCTGATTATCTTATCAAGTTCTGGAATTCGGTGATTCTGACGCTGCCTGTGGTGATATTCCAGACTGCTGTGGCAGTGTTTGCGTCATACGGATTTTCGAGGGTTAAGAGCAGGATAGTCGATGCCATATTTATGGTATACATATTTCTCATGCTGATGCCCTATCAAGTGACAATGGTGCCTAACTACATCGTGGCGGAAAAGCTCAATATTCTTGACACAAGATGGGCTATAATCCTTCCGGGAATATTTTCGCCCTTTGCGGTATTTTTGCTGACAAAGGTCATGAAGAGAGTTCCCTCCGCATTCTATGAGGCGGCAATGCTTGACGGTGCAAGCGAGTTCAGTATTTTCGTCAATGTGTATGTTCCCGTGTGCAGGAGCGCGATATTTTCAGTAATGGTGCTGATATTCATTGATTACTGGAATATGGTGGAGCAGCCGCTGATACTGCTGTCCGATACGACCATGCACCCGCTGTCGGTATTTCTGTCGAAAATAAACACGCAGGAAACAGGAATAGCCTTTGCTGTTGCCGTAATATACATGATACCGCCCATGCTGCTTTTCCTCTGGGGAGAGGATTACCTGGTAGAGGGTATCTCCTATTCCGGCGGCGTAAAGGGTTGAGTGAAGGGTCTGACAATGAATAAGAAAAAAATCAACATAATTATCGCCGCAGCTGATGCTGTTCTTGGACTGGCACTGGGGACTGCTCTCGTTATCGCTTCCTCTGAGATAAACGAGGTGAGCATGCAGAAGGCTGCGGACAGCTGGGCAGGGGATTCGCCGTTGCAGTATTCCGTTTCGTCGCTGTATACCAGCAAAAATGCGGCATACTCCTTGGGTGAGATATATCAGCTCAGGTCGCAGATACTTGAAAAGGTCGATGAGCAGCTCACCGATACCGAAGAGGGCTATTATACCGACTGCTGGTATGGAATCAGTGATATGACCCTCACAGGTGCTAAAAGCAGCGCTGATGTAAGAGCCTGCTATGTGGGCGGAGAGTTTTTCGACATACATACTGCCGAGACGGTGTCGGGCAGCGTATTTCACGGCGATAATGTCAACATTGATACCATAGTGCTGGACGAGAACGCCTCGTGGAAGCTTTTCGGAGCTCTTGATACAGAGGGAATGACCGTTACAGCGGGAAATATGACGTTTTATGTTTCGGCTGTCATAAGGGCTCCCTCGGACAATGAAAAGCTGTTGAAAAAGGCCTACGATGATGACGGTACTGAGCCGATGATATATATCCCCTATGAGGCAGCTGCCGTTGTTTTGGGCGAGGAACAGAAATTCACATCCTATGATATCATGCTGCCCAACAATTACGACGGCTTCGCTTCGGATAATCTCAAAGCTGCGGCGGGCTGCAAAGAGGGCGATACCAACGACAAGGCGGTCATCGATAGCAGCATGAGATTTGATATCCTTGAGCTGCGAAAGAAGGCCGCAAATATCGGAAGCATGATGGATTCGTCCTCCGATATAGTATATCCCTTCTGGGAGGACGCCGCGAGAAATGTGACCCTTGACCTATGCGTACTTTACAATGGTTTTTTCATTCCGTTTATTCTGCTGATGATATCCGCCTGCTACTGGCTGTTCAGGCTGGTTGAACTGATAGCGTACATTGTCAAAAGGATATACCATTACTTTGACGACAGGGCGGAAAAGAAAAAGCTCGAAAATTATTACAAGACACATCCTATGATCATAATCAAGCCCGAAAATGAAGGAGAATCGAAATGAATACAGATATTACAACGGACAAAACCTCCACAAAGCGTTCCAGAAAGGATATCATAAAAAATATTGCCATTATTTTTCTGGCAGTGCTGCTGGTGCTGACATTTTTCTCGAATACAGTGATGAATATGTCCCTGCCTCAGGTATCTGCTCAGTATGCCTCAAACGGAAATATCTCCGAGCAGATACGCGGGAGCGGCGTTGTTTCCGCCGGTCAGAGCTATGACGTTATGATAGATGAATCACGAGTTGTCAGCGGAGTAAACGTCAAGGCCGGTGATAAGGTGGAAAAGGGAGATGTTCTCTATACACTGGAGGGCAAGGAAAGCACAGAGCTTGCCGAGGCGGAGAAAACTCTTTCCGATATGCAGTATGAATACCGCAAGGCTGTTATCGCTGCGGGCGGAGATACGGGATATCTGGTGGAGATGCTGGACATAGACAATGCCAAGGACGATATCGCTGATATAAAGCGCGATCTTGCACGGTTTGACGACCCTGCATATCTGAGCGATACATACGCGGCAGAGTATTACGACCTGTCCAAGCTGAGAAGCGATGTTTCCGAGCTGGAGACACTTTTATCCGAGGAGCTGAAGGAATACTCCGATGTACAGCTGGAGGTTCTTGTTTCCGAGCTGGACGCTGCGGTGGCGTGTCTTGATACCGATGATTATACGGCTCTTCCGGCTGAGTGGTATTCAAAGCTCGAAGCTGCTCAGAAGGAGGTCGATGCTTTCAGCAGTAATGACAAGACTGCACTTACTGAAAAGAAGGCTGAGATAGAAGCGGCTATCGCGTCGCTGGGCACCGATGATATGCTGGAGCTTCCCACGAAGTATTACGACAGGATATCCGATGCGTTAGAAAAGAGAAATGAGCTGAAGGACGCTTACGACCAGGCGGAGACAGAGCTTAAAACTCTTCAGGAGCAGCTTACGGATTCCACCGATTACGACGAAAGCATTAAGGCTAAGTCCAGAGAGATACAGCAGAAGATCACAGAGATTGACGACGTGAATGCAGAGATAGTCTGCTTTGCAGGAGAGGATTCAAATTCGCTCAACGAGCTGTATAAAAAGGCAAGAGATCTGCAGAGAGAGCTCCAGTATCTCAATGAGGATTTGGCTGAGCTTTCCGAAAAGAATAATATGTCACACAATATGAAGTATCGCATCAAGGGAAAGCAGACGATATATAATAATGTGAAGATTAGGCTGGACGCTGCAAATAAGGCGGTCAATGCGCTGAAAACAGAGATAAG
>CAMEYZ010000150.1 GCA_945947715.1 uncultured Clostridia bacterium
ACATATGCGGCAAAAAATACTATTATCGCAGTATATATGATGATCTCGGGCATTGAACGTTCCTTTTCAAACAGATTGGGATACATTATCTCTATCTTTTCGAGAAGGAATTTCAGCAGTGCAATAATGACTGCGGTGGCAACGGTAGTGATTGCCAGGAGAAAGGAATATCCTTTTTTATCGGAACGATAGGTTTTCATTGATCCTCCGGAAGCTGTGTTCTAAATAGGTAAAGAGCGGATAGTTTATGTTTCTTTACCTGTTTCCTTAACGAATATATGTACAAAGCTTTAATATAATTATTATAGCACATTTTTCTTTGAAATGGAAGAGTTTCAGAAAAAAATATAAAAAATCCGAAAAATTTTGCTCAGAAAGGGAATACACGGAGTCATGGAAAAAATACATGGGTTCATATCAAACATAAATGACGTGCTGTGGGGAGATTTTTTCATCGCGGCGATATTTGCGGCATGCATATACCTTTCGGTAAAAAGCGGCTTTGTGCAGCTAAAGATCAGCGCCTTATTCAAGGAGACCTTCGGCGCAGGCAAAAGGGGAGAGGGAAGAGCTCGCTTTCGTGCGATATCCACTGCCCTTGCTGCTTCGATGGGCACGGGAAATATAATCGGCACAGCCGCTGCTCTTGCAGTTGGAGGGGAGGGAGCGGTGCTGTGGATGATAATAACCGCACTGTTTGGAATGGCAGCTGCATACGGAGAAAATCATCTTGGCGCAGAATATCGTGGAAGGGATAAGCGCTGTGTTCCGCCTATGGCGTACATAAAGGATATCCCCTTCGGAAGGGCAGCCTCCGCAGTGTATGCCGCAGCCTGTATCGCTGCAGCATATTTCATGGGAAACATGATACAGGGAAATGCCGTGTGCAAAGCGGCTTCATCGGCTTTTTCAATAGATATTCACATTGTGGCCGTAGTATTCGCGGTCATAGGCGGGGGAGTATTGCTGGGAGGAACAGAGCGCATTTCTTCAGCGGCAGAAAAGCTCATTCCCTTTGCTTCGATAGCGTACATATTGTTTTCGCTGGCGGCGATAGCAGTCAATGCTGATAAGCTGGGTGAAGCGGTGCAAAGCATTGTCCGGGGCGCCTTCGGGATAAGAGCTGCAGCGGGTGGAGCCGCAGGCTATGCTGTGAGAAATGCGGTGAGCACAGGGCTTCGGCGGGGGATATTCTCCAACGAGGCAGGCATGGGAAGCTCGGTGCTGGTCCATGCTCAGTGCGGCTGCAAGGACCCTGACAGTGCGGGAAAATGGGCAGCCTGCGAGGTCTTTATTGACACAGTGATATGCTGTACACTGACTGCTCTTGTGCTGATAACGAGCGGTGTAGACAATTCCTCGGAAACCGCGGTATCGGAAGCATTTTCGTCGGTGTTTGGAGCAGTTGGAGGGCTTTTCGTCACCCTTTCGGTGATAATTTTTGCCGCAGCGTCCATGCTGGGCTGGTGCTGCTATGGGGAGCTTGCGCTGAGAAGCTTCACCGAAAAAAAGGGCTGGATACATGCTTACCGTCTGCTGCACATTGTGCTGTTATACATAGGCGGGATATCGCAGATGAAGCTTCTCTGGCAGACTGCAGACCTATGCGATTGGATAATGATAACCATAAACATGACCGCCGTGCTCATTCTCTTCAAAGGGAACGACCACGGCGGGGGAATTAGTTAATAGTTAATAGTAAAAAGTTAATAGTAAAAAGTGAAAAAACGCATATGGTATATTGCTAATTACTATTTCTTTCTCAGGTAGACCTTGCGGAACCATTTTACATAGGCGCTTTCAAGCATGGCGAGGGTGATGTCGTACAGTAAGAATACTCCGTTGGCAAAGCACAGCAGGATAAGAATCATGTGTTCGCCCAGGAAGCCGAACTCGTCTGTTAGGCTGTATACTCCGAAAATGTTGATGATAATATAATAAGCAGCAATTATTGCCGCATTGAAAACCGCGAGCTTGCAGAGCCATTTCAGCGGCTTGAATTTGAGCTTGTCCTCTAAAATGCGCCGCAGAATGGGATAATAACCGAAAAACATGATAAAGAGTATGGCGGCTTCCTTGTCGGGCGTGACAAACAGCGAAAGAACAGCTACTGCTGCATAGGTTAAAAACGCCCACGAGGAGCTTATCTCCACTGCCACGATGATAAGAAGGGCTCCTGTGTAGATAGGTATCGCCATGGCAAGCAGCGGAAATACCGACGTCAGGAACATGAACATTAGACAGATGGACGCCATTACGCCACCTAAGGCGATCTTATAGCTGAGCTTGTTCAAAACGTCCCTCCTTTTTTGGATAAATACAAAGCCGTATTTATTCCTGCGCATTATTATAATTATACTATATCTGACGAGATATGTCAACAGCGGAGAAAAATTTCACACAGATTTCATTTCCGTGAATTAATGTTACTAATTGTTATTTATTTGAAAAAAAGCTTGCTTTTTATTGACAATCGGCAAAATAAATGATATAATAGTATGGGCTTGACTGAACAAAAAAACATCGAGTAGCCGTACTTTACATAAAGGAGCTAAAAAAAATGAGGGTTGATTTTCATTCGCATATACTTCCTGTCATGGACGACGGGGCAAAAAATCCCGGGGAATCCCTGAAGCTCCTTGAAATGCTTGATTCTTCAAAGGTGGATAATGCGGTCCTTACGTCTCATTTTTACCGCCAGAAGGAGAATATAGATTCGTTTATAGGCAGACGTGAAATTTCCTTTGGTACACTTAAGAAGGCAATGGGGGAGAGTGGGAGCTGTCCCGAGTTGCTTCTTGGAGCGGAGATATATTTTTATCCTTCTCTTTCGAGTGACCCTGATTTCGGAAGGCTCTGCATGGAAAACACCGAGTACATACTGCTGGAGCTGCCCTTTGAGCGCTTTCAGGACAATTTCTACAGGAGCTTTTCAAAGTTTGTCAACAACTGCGAGCATAAGATAATTCTTGCTCATATTGAGCGCTATCTGAGCTTTGGCAACACTGTAGACGATATTTTCCGACTGTGCGAGTACGGCGATTTTGTTTTTCAGATTAACTGCACCTCCATAGCAGAGGCGGGATTTTTGCAGAAGCGCAAGCTTTCCAAGATATTTGAAAGCGGCGTGCCGATAGTTCTCGGAACGGATACTCATAATACGACGTCTCGTCCGCCGATGTTTGACAAGGCGGAAAAATGCATAGTCAAGCAGTACGGACAGAGAGCTTTTGACAGGATATGCAGAAACAGCGAGCTTATCATTGAAAACTGCGAGCTTTCAAAGCTCGGATAATAAAATATCCCCGTCTGTGGCCCTGTGACCGCAGATGGGGATATTTTATGCTTTTATAATATCTTGTCGTGAAGTCTGATTTCCATGTGGAACAGTTCCTTCACGGAATTTGTCTTATCAATGCGGACGAATATGTATATGCCGATGACCGCCTCGATAAGCGCAAAGGTCAGCGGAAGGATATAATTTCCTATCGTCACTTCAAATCCAAGATGAAGCTCCGCTGATATGCCGTCGGCTGTTAGATACAGCCGTTCCTTTCCGCCTTCCGACGTGAGAGCAAGGGAATAGCTGCCCGAAACAGCGGAGGGCTTTCTTTCACGGATATCGGCTGATTTCCCCAAGTCCGCGAGCATATTTCCACGAAAATCATATTCATAATAGTTTTCACTGCGGAATTTTCTGACATAAAAGCTGTTGTCCTGACCCAGCGTCTGAAATATTTCATAGCCTTCGCTTCCGTCGGAAATATTATTCAGTGATAAGTATTTTTCACCGTTACTGTCAAAAAAATGCAGAACATTTCCGACCTTGACCGCCGATCTGCCGTCCTCCGATACTGCATATCCGTCAACCGACGTGAATACGGCGGAGCCTGTCCAAAAAGTAAAATGGATAATAGCTGCGGTCACAGCGCAGACAGCTGCTTTTGCGATGAGCTTATATTTCAATGCAGTCACCTCAGTCGGTTTGATAAATAAATGTTTTCATAGTGATTTTATTATAGCAGAAAAAAGGCTGTTTGTCAAATTATCCCCTTAATAAATATTTCCAGTCCGATAACGATAAGTATGGAGCCGCCCAGTATCTGCGCCTTGTCAGAAAGGCGGGTGCCGAATTTCCTGCCGATGAGCAGCCCCGCAATGCTTATGGCAAAAGTGACAACGCCGATTATCAGTGAGGAAACAAATGCGGATAGCAGGTCATACTCTGCGATAGTAAAGCCCACTGAAAGCGCGTCTATTGATGTGGCGACGCCCTGAATGAGCAGCGCTGCCAGTCCTACGCCGGTTTTTTCCTCTTCATCAGAGCCGCCGCGTATACCGTCAATGAGCATCTTTCCGCCGATAAAACCCAGAAGTATCAGAGCTATCCACGGGATAAACTGCTCAAAAAGCTTGAAATAGCGGAGTATGGTATGTACGCATATCCAGCCGATAAGGGGCATCAGCATCTGAAATCCGCCGAATACTCCTGCAATGCCGCACATTCTGCTTTTTTTCATTCCCGGTTCGTTCAGTCCGTTTGCCATTGACACAGAAAATGCGTCCATAGCAAGTCCCACTCCCAGCAGTACGCTGTTTGCAAAAAATAACATATCCCATTCCATTTTATCTTCCTCCGTTTTTAGAATACAAAAACCCGTGTACAGCCATAAGCTATACACGGGTAAGTTTACGGATATGGGCAGACTTATGTATAGCTGTACAGTTATACATGAGTCTCGCATTTTAAAGCAAGCCAGACCTTTCAGTCAGTATGTTGACTTGCTGCGCACAAGGCGTATGCTACTCCCTCATGGGATCTGTGTTACATATTATAGCATTATCCGACAGGTTTGTCAAGTGTTACCGAGAAATTTTGCGAAAAAAATCAGTTGCAGGAAACGCCGCCGTCAACGACCAGCTCCGAGCCGTTGATAAATCTGCCCTCTTCGCTGGCAACCATTGCCACCACGTTTGCGATATCCTCGGACTTGCCCGAAGGGATAGATCTGTCAAGTCCTGCCATAACGCGGGCCATACCCATCTGGCTGATGTTGGTCTGGCTGTTCATGACCTCGGTATCAACTCCGCCGGGGCAGATAACATTGCAGCGGATATTCTTGTCTGCGTACATATATGCGGTATTCTTTGTAAGTCCCACAAGCGCATGCTTTGAAGCTGTATAGGAAGCACCTGCACGGCAGCCGCATACTCCGCCGATAGACGCAATGTTCACGATATTTCCACCGTTTTCCTGAGCGCACATGATTGTGACAGCCTTACGCATTGCATACATGGGTCCATTGAGATTTACTGCGAAGATCTTCTCCCAGTATTCATTGTCTACCTCTCCGATAGGCTTGAACTCGTCCATTATGCCTGCGTTGTTGACGAGAACGTCCAGTTTGCCAAATTTTTCAACAGCAAAGTCGATCATTCCGTCACAGGTGTCCTGTTTGGAGATATCTCCCACATAAGCGAGGATAGTTCCGGGAAGCCCCTCAGCTTCCTTGGAAAGGGATTC
>CAMEYZ010000151.1 GCA_945947715.1 uncultured Clostridia bacterium
GATATACAAGAACCTCATGGAGCACGGCATAGATATGACAAAGGACAGGATACCAATATACCCCTGTCAGCACTATCTTATGGGCGGCATCAACGTCAATACCAACGCCGAGACTACAATAAAGGGTCTGTATGCCGTGGGAGAATGTTCTCATACGGGAGTTCACGGAAACAACCGTCTTGCTTCCAACTCGCTGCTTGAAGCTCTTGTGTTCGGTCACAGAGCGGCTCTCGACATCACAGAGAAGATAGATAGAGCCTCAGACCTTGATGACTTCGAGTTTGACTCCCCCGAAAATGCGGAGCATATCCCCGCAGGCATAAGGACGGAGGTCCGTCATATCATGCAGAAGTCATATTTTGTCATTCCCAACATGCAGGAGGCGGTCAACGGCTTCCAGAGAGTTTCCGAGCTCAAGCACATGCTTGAAACGGGCAACTACATCATCGACCGGGACTATGTGGAGGCAAAGGCTATCACGACCTGCGCTTATCTTATACTTAAGGAAGTAATTTAGTTGATTAAAGCAAGCCGTCAGGGTGTTTCTCTGGCGGCTTGCTTTTGCACAAAAAACGGACAGTCTACACTGCCCGTTTTTACGATCTGATGATTAGTTTCAGCTATCGGTCATCAATGACTCAAAGACCTGCTCTTTCGGCTTCTTCCTCAGCCTGCATCTGCTCTAAGTGTCTCTGATATGCGTCGAGGATCTGGCTTTCGATCATCTGACGCGCCTCGGGAGAAATGGGGTGAACGATATCTCTGAAAATACCGTTTTCATCCTTTCTGCTGGGCATTGCCACGAAGAGCCTCTCGTCGCCCTGTACGACCTTGATATCATGTACTGCGAGCATATTGTCGAGGGTAATGGAAATCACTGCACGGAGTCTGCCCTCTGTGATGATCTTTCTGATTTTGATGTCTGTGATTGTCATAACATTTGTCCTCCTGTTTTTACCGTTTGGATACTAAAAATATATAACCGTGTTTATGCAGAATAATGCCATATCTGCACAAATACTATTGTTTTATTATAAGGCTTTTAGCTTAAAATTGCCTTAAGTGTTTATCACTTAATTGTTAATATATTGTAAATATTCAAAAATTTCAGGCTGTCTGGAAAATCTGTTGACAAAGTTTAAACGTTTGTGCTATAATATATAATATAATGTGCAATTCTGAATTTATCGGGAAATGGTCACGGATATCATCCGCAGGCTGTTTACCGTCGATTATTTTAACAGGAGGTCTTCTTCATGAAGAGCGATATTCTGTCGGGTAAAAAACATATCCATTTTATCGGAGTGGGCGGCTCGGGAATGTATCCGCTGGCGCAGATACTCCGCTCAAAGGGATATCATGTCACAGGCTCCGACAATAACGAAACGGAGACCTTAAAGGCTGTCCGCGATGCGGGCGTTGTTGTATATCCTCTCGGTCAGCGGGCGGAAAATATCGAGGGAGCGGACCTTATCGTCTATACCTCCGCAGTAATGGAAACTAACCCTGAGCTTGCTGCCGCAAGAAAAAGCGGAGTACAGCTCCTTGAACGGGCAGAGCTTCTCGGTATCATTACGGAGGCTTATCCTAACGCAGTGTGCGTCAGCGGTACTCATGGTAAAACCACCGTTACCTCTATGATAACTCAGATACTCGTTGAGAGCGGCAAGGATATTACTGCATACATCGGCGGAAAGCTGCCCATTATCCATGGCAGCGGCAGAGTGGGATCTGACGGTACCATGGTATGCGAATCCTGCGAGTTCCGCGACCACTTTTTAAAGCTTTTCCCTGATATCGCCGTGATACTCAATATTGACGAGGATCATCTGGACTATTTTAAAAATCTTGACAATATAATCGCTTCCTTCCGCAGCTTTGCGCAGAATGCTTCAAGGGCGGTCATCGTCTGCGGCGATGACGAAAACTCCATGAAGGCGGTACAGGGCCTTGACAAGGATATCGTCACCTTTGGAAAGGGTACGGATAATATCTGGCGTCCCGAAAATATTCGCTATATCAGCGGCATGAAAACTGAGTTCGATATCATGCACAGCGGGGAGCTTTTCGTTCATGCAGAGCTTAATATCCCCGGCAGACACAATGTTTTAAATGCTGTGGCAGCGGCTGCTGCGGCCTCCATGTCGGGAGCAGCTCCTGAGGATATCGCTAAGGGACTTTCAGACTTCCGCGGCGCAGGCAGGCGCTTTGAAAAATATGGCGAGGAAAAGGGCGTTACCGTTGTGGACGATTATGCTCATCACCCCGCGGAAATTGCCGCATGCCTTACTGCTGCAAAGGAGCTTGACTTCAAGCAGGTCTGGGCGGTTTTCCAGCCCTTCACCTTCTCGCGGACTGCTCTGCTTATGGAGGATTTCGCAAGGGCGCTTCAGATAGCTGACAAGCGCGTTATCACCGCTATTATGGGCGGACGGGAAAATAATGACTATGATGTCCATACCTCTCAGCTGGCGGCTATCACTCCTGATGCTGTGTTCTTCGAGGAGGAGGACCATGATAAGAACTTCGAGCTGGTGACCGATTATGTGGCAGATAATGCCCAGGCGGGAGATCTGGTGATAACTCTCGGCTGCGGCGATGTGAATAAGGCGGCAAGACTGCTGCTGAAAAAATTGTCTGAAAGGAGCAGCTGAAATGTCCGAAAGAGCTAAAACCAAGGAAAACGAGAAAAAAGTCTACGAATATATCGTTGAGCGGACTGTGGACGGGATACCTCCGTCGATACGTGAGATATGTGCTGCGCTGGGACTGCGCTCCACATCCACCGCCGCAAGGTATGTCAATTCCTTAGTTGAAAAGGGTCTGCTGGAAAAGGCGGACGGCAGGAACCGCGGTATCCGTCCCGCAGGCGATAACGGCGTGAGAGTCCCGCTGGTGGGCACTATCACCGCAGGCCAGCCTATCACCGCTATTGAGGAGGTCACCGACTATATCACCTTCCGCCCCGTCAATAAGGTCTATGGCAAGCTTTTTGCTCTGAATGTCAAGGGCGACAGCATGGTAAATGCGGGTATCCTTAACGGAGATATCGTTATTATCGAACAGTGCAGCACCGTCAGAAATGGTACTATCGCAGCTGTCCTCGTGGACGGCGAGGAGGCTACCGTCAAGAGATTTTACAAGGAAAACGGAGGCTATCGCTTACAGCCTGAGAATGACTTCATGGAGCCCATACTGGTGCAGGAATGTAGTATCCTCGGCAGAGTGGCGGCAGTGATCAGATATTTATGATGAACAATTTCAATAATTACAGCAGGGGCGTTACATATTATGACAGGACGCTATATCCTACTCCCAATGAGAAAAAAAGCATACGCAGGGTGTTTTCCAATACGGCATGGGCACTTCTGGCCAATGAAGTGCTTATAATGATATTTTATTATGCACTGTCAATTTTTCTGTATGCCGCAGGCTTTGAGACCTACTATGATTCGGAGGGCGCTCTTATCCAGAGTGCTCCTGTGATATTCTTAAGCTGTACCTCGGTGACCTTTGCGATGATATGCACCACTCTCATATTTGGCAGCGGATTTCATTTTAAGCTCACCGACCTTTTCGACACAGAACAGGTCACGGTGAAAAAGCTGCTGCTTACGGCACTTGTAGCTTTGGGGGCTGCGAATGTGGTGTATGTGATAAATATGTTCATGTCCGCGGCGGTATATGATCTGGGCTTTGAGTTAGATTACAGCGTCACCGACCCTGTGACAAAGGCGGACTGGGCTGTGGAGATAATCACCTCAGTGGTGCTGGCTCCGGTGTTTGAGGAGATATTTTACAGGGGAATTATCATGAGAAGCCTAAGCCGGGTCAGCAAACGCTTTGCAATAATCGCTTCCTCAGTAATATTCGGGCTGATACATGGGAATATCTATCAGTTTATGCTCGGCTCCTTAGTAGGAATAGTGTTCGCCTATGCGGATATGAAAATGAACTCGATAATACCATCTATCGTGGCTCATACTGCCCTTAATTCACATTTGTATATATATTATGCTTTTTCGGGAAAATACGAGGATTTTGCATACTTTATCTGTGTGGGAATATTTATAATCATCGGAACGGCAGCTCTTCTATATGTGCTGAAGCACTACGGGATAGAATTTCCCGAATTCACCGAGCACCATAAAAAGCGCTGTTTGCCTGTGCTGGTGAGCTCTGTTCCTGCCTGGATATTCGTTGTATATGGGCTTTACAATATGTTCAGCTCCTTTACTCCGATAGAATAGTAATTTGCTGTCAGCTCACAACTTAAGGGGGTGTTTTTCTGTGCCTAAATCTAATTTTGCCGATCCCGAAATGACTTCGGTACATTCGGTCAAGATACTTATTTGCTATCTGCTTACAAAGCTTGACCGTCCTGTTGCTGAGGAACAGCTCCTCGAGATCGCAGAGGACAGCGGCGTTATCAATTATTTCTATCTCTCCGAGGCCATTGAGGACCTGCTGAAAACAGGTGCTGTCAGCGCGGAAAACACCGATGATGGCCGGATATTCCGCATCGAGGAAAAGGGTCGCATGGGCTCGGACTATTTTAACCGATATATCCCTATCACCTTCCGAAGAAGTATACTTTCCTCGGCGTATTCCTATTTTGCGAAAATTCGCCGCGAGAACGAGTGCCGCTGCGAGATATGCCCCTCGGGAAACGGATTTTCTGTCAGCTTTTCTATCGGCGATGAGTCCCTGGAGCTGATGAAGCTCGCTCTGTACGCCCCCGACGAGGAACAGGCAGAGCATATCGCCGAAAGGATAAAAAGGAATCCTACCGGGTTCTATCAGAGCGTCATTAGGCTCATGCTGGAAAATCCTGAGGAGGAAACTCAGGTCGATTTGTGAATTTTACTGTTGCTTTTTGTGCACGGGTGTGTTATAATAGCAGATAGCTATTGAAGATATGCTGCTTAGGGGTAATTATCCGGTTCATTTTTGTAGGGTATGTAAAGGAAGTGCTGTTTATGGATATTTACCGACTGACCGAAACTGCTGCGGAAAGCGCCGACAGCGCTGCAAGCGTTTCCAATATGGCAAGACTGCTTTTCGGACTGCTGGGGATACTGCTGCTTGTGTATCTTCTGGCGGAGCTTACTCCTAAGCTTTCGAGCTTTATCGACAGGCACCTTGACAGGGAGGATAAAAAGCCCCTTGAGCCTATCGACCCCAAGGATTACACAGTTCATGACCCTTACGAGGGCGAAATAAAGGAAGAACCTTCCAAAGAAAATATTGATGAAAACAACGGCTCTGACAAAGCCGATGCGCCGTGATGCGGCGGAATGGAGGACTTATGGCAAAGGATAATAAAAAAATGGTGGACGCTATCGCGTCTATGGATGAGGATTTCGCTCAGTGGTATACAGATATCTGTCTGAAGGCTGAGCTGGTTTCCTATACAAGCGTAAAGGGCTGCATGGTTATCCGCCCTTATGCTTACGCTATCTGGGAGAATATTCAGAGGATACTCGACGGAATGTTCAAGGCT
>CAMEYZ010000152.1 GCA_945947715.1 uncultured Clostridia bacterium
TTTATAAAACATATCGCCGATTTTATAACACATATCGCTGCTTTTATAACGCGGGTGAGCGGTTTTATAAAACATATGTCCGATATTATAAAACATATGTCCGATATTATAAAACATATGTCCGATATTATAAAGCAGATGCCCGGTATTATAATTCACATCTCCGCTTTTATAACGCACCTTCTCCCACGCTCCGGCTTCTTCCGGTAAAGGAAAGAGTTCCGCACATTCGACGGCAAACGGGACGGAAAAGCAATAGCGCCCGCACCGATCGGGCGGCATATCCCCCCTACTCCCCGGGCGAAATTTCCGAAGCGGTTTCCACCAACGCCGCCCATTCTTTCGCAAAAATTCGACAAAATGGAAGATATTGCATATAGCGAAGCCGCGAACGCCGAGAAATGCAAACGAACAGAGAGTGAACAGAGAGCCGAAGCTCGATTGAAGCTCGAGGAAGCAGAGAGCCGAAGCGTGAGTGAAGCAAGAGAAAACCGCTCCCTTAACTTATCTTCTGACTGCTCCGAAGTCTGGCAATTTCTTCTTCCCGCTTTTTTAAAAATTCTTCTATATAGGCTCTCTCCGTTGCTATATACTCAACGCTGCGCCCGCTGTATAGCCTGTAAGAGGAATACCCTAAATCATCTTGTAATCTGCGTACTATGCGGGGATTTCTCAAATGATTTATAGCTTTCCTGTGTATCTGGCTTACGTTCTGATAGCTTGTATTCAGCTTTTTGGATAGCTCCATGAAGGTCTTATTTTCAAAATACTTGCCGTTTATAACCGCCTGTTCCCGTTCGTCAAGCTCTGCTATTGCCTCGTGAAGGGTCCTGCTTATACTCTCCCGCTCTGAATTGTCCTCTATCTGGTCGAAGGGCTCCGAAGCTTCCGGATCGGGGACAAAATCTCCCACGGTGGGGCCGTTCGGGTCCTCGGTATCAAGTACACGGTCAAGGCTGTCTGCATTGTCCAGAGGGTTCTTTTTTTGGAATATATCACGCAGCGAGGCTTTAAACATAAGCATTAAGTAATTGCTGTATTTGCCCCGTGTGAGGTCATAGCCTGCAAAGCTGTTTTCGTATGCGATATACGCCTGCTGCTTCAAGTCCCAATCTGTAACGCCGTGCCGCTCGCAGTAATCGGAGTATTTCGAGTAATACCGCCCCGCAAACAGATACATCAGCTTTTTCACCCGCTCCCACAGTACGGGCTTCAAGTCCTCGTTGCCGTCTTTTATCAAGTCGAACATCTGTTCATTAGTCAATGCCATGCTTGCCGCCTCCGTAATTATAAAAATCCCTCTTATACCCTGTTTTTATCCCTTTTTTTGGGGAAAATAACAGCATTAAGAGGGAAATAAACTGTTGACCTCAATCACTTTAATCGGTAATTCTTGCCTCTGTCCTTGCCAATATGTAAGGCGTATTCCTGCGCCCTGTACTTAATTCTGCCGCCTGTTGCCTCGTCAATAGAGATAATATCATCAATGGAAAATTCGCTTGATATTATCGTTGTGAGATTTTCGCGGTCGCGATAGTCAAGGAGCTCAAACGCAAGATTAACATCTGCTGCCGTTGCCGTTTCGCCTCTTTTAACCTTGAATAAGTCATCAATATACAGAACAGAAACGCTTTTATATCTACTCAATTCTTCATCATATTTCGGATCGTTTATGAGCTGTTTCAGCTTTTTGGATTTTTCAGCCCATTCAAAAAGCAGGATCTCTTTTCTGTGATTAAAAACGAGCTCCTGAAGGACAGCCGTGCAAAGATGTGTCTTACCGCTGCCGCTCTGCCCTCCTATAAACAGCCATTTATCACCGAAATTTGCGGAATAGTTCCGAACTGTCCGTAACAAGTTTCTCTGCCATTCATTCTCAATTTTAAAGCTTTCAAACGTGCACTTTGAAAGACCGCTTTTTCTCAAAAAATGTATGCTCTTGCGAATATTGGAGCACTTCGGGCAAGGTCTGGAACGCAGTTCTCCGTCAACAGTTAACATATAATGCCCCTTATTGCGGCAAAACTCGCAGTTAAAACCGTCTTTTTCATTAAGGTCCCCTGTTGTGCTGTTATAGCTGTCGCACCTTGATTTTAAATACTCTTCCTCAGAATACGGTTGAGTACTTGGAAGCTTCATTTCGTCCGTTATTATCTTCGTGATATTCTCCATCATTCGTCACATTATCCTTTCTTATCCAATTGCGTATCGTTAAATTGTAATCCTTGTAATTCTTGCCGTATTGCTGACAATACTCATCAACACGGCGGATATAGTCTGAAATTATTTTCTCCCCATATTCGGATATGAGCTTTGAATGCTGTTCAACAGTCAGCCGCACGTGCTTATATTCACCGAATTTATGGAAAACGGGTTTTTCGGGGGCGGGAGTGGAGCCGCAAGGCTCTTCACACTCTTTATCTTTCTCTTTATCTTTCTCTTTATCTTTATCTTTATCTTTATCTTTATCTTTATCTTTATCAGCTTTTTTTGCTTTTTTTGCTTTTTCCTCAAAAGCAAAATAACCATTTGCTTTTTTTGCTTTCTCTTGGTTTTCTTGAAAAGCATTTACTTTTTGAGGTCTGCCGCCTTGCTTTCCTGCCTGTGAACGGTTTTCGCAGGTTTGTTCCCACTTTTCACCGTCCCGCTCGATTGCGTTTTTCATAACAATAAACGCCATTTTCAGTGCTCCGACAAATTCGGCTTCTTCGGCTCGCTTGGCAAAAGCAAACAAGGCTTTGAAGAGTTTCCCAGCATCTTCATCACTGCTAAGCGCATCTATGTACTCTTCCCATTCCTTATAGATTATAAATGATTTGTTATCTGTATGATAATCTCTGCTCATTTTTTCACCGCCTTACAGCTCAACAGGAACGGGTCTGATACCGTATAATGCCGCCGCCTGTTCTTCCTGCTCCGCTGCGCTCTCAGTATGAGTATTGAGATATTCAACAAGCTTATCAACATTTACGAGATATTTGCGCCCTGCTTTCACAGACACTATCTCTCCGCTGATGACCTTCTGCCTTATGAAGTGTTCGGGAAGCCCTAACAGCTTTGCTGTTGCCTTTATCGTTTCCATGTGGGGGATTTTTGTGTTTTCGATCATTTTGAGATCCTTTCTTGACTACCGCTCCCGAATGTGTTATAATAGGGAGCGGTAAGGTTATGTACTTACTTCATATGCGCTTCTTGCTGGGTTCCTCGCCAAAGGTCAGCAGGAGGCGCGTTTCTTTTTATACTTGATTACGCAGTCATTGTTGCAAAAAATAGACGTTCCGAAAAGGTCAAAATCCTCATATCTTCTTATATCCTCAACAATGTCAACGGGAATTTCGGCACCACAGCCGGGGCAGCGTGTATACACATTTTCGTCCGTTATCTCAACGGCAATTTCTGCGGAAGCTTTGTCATTTCCATTCATTTTTGATTTTACGTAAAACATTTATTAGTCCTCCTTATTGGTGCTTTCTGCGGCTCTGCTCTTGTTTTCAGCCGCTTTCTTCTCATAAAAGCGCTTGTTATGCTGCTGGACCTTATCCTTGTTTTCAGCTCGCCATTTGCGCTGATACTCCCGACGGGCTTCAATGATCCTGCGTTCTTCCTGGGAAATAGTGTCGATGTCAACCATAAAAATTAACCTCCTGCAAAAATATTTTTCTTTTCTCTTGACAAATTCTTTTCTTTGTAGTATTATAAAGTAAAGATAAGAATTTGTCACACTCATATTATACAGTGACAAACTCAAAAAGTCAATACAAAAATGTCACTTTAGTAAATATTGTGACAAAAATATGTATTGACATTTTAGGGAGGAATAAACAATGGAAATGGCACAGCGAAAAATATTTGCTGAACACCTCATCTGTTTAAGAGATGAAAAAGATCTTTCACAGCAACAATTAGCAATAGAAACAGGTATAAACAGAGAAACAATTGCACGCTATGAAACATTCAAACGAATACCGTCATACGAACATTTAACAACATTGGCACAGTATTTTAATACAACAACAGATTATTTGTTGGGCTTGTCTTCTTCGTCAAAGCGTGATTCTGATATTACTGCGGCGTGTAATTGTACTGGACTGACTGTTAAATCAATTCAAAATATACGTAATATGAACGAATCTGAGTTTATTAATGATTCTAAGTTTCCGGGACATTTTACTGTTGTAAATCCAATAACGGTTAAACATAAAACAAATCTTTTTAATTATTTGCTTGAAAATGAGGCAATAACTGATTTGCTCTACTGTTCTTTGGAATATGCAATTGAAAAGATAAAAATCGAAGTAGAAGAAAAAGAATATGGTCATTGCAGAATGCTTGAAGATCAAAATGGATATGCTGATTATAAATTTATGAATCAAATAAGTTCATTTTTGGGTGATAATGTTATTTCTTATTGTCAAAAAAGTAGTATTATGGATGAAATTAATAATTACAAACAAATTGGCGATGATGAAAGCGAAGAAATAACATACGAAGAATACAACGATTATTATAAGCAGTTGGAGGAAGTAGAAAGAAATGGCAACGATAACCCCCAGAAAGAATAAAGACGGCTCCACCGTTTACAGAATACGGGTATCTGCAGGGCGCAAGGCTGACGGAACACAGCAGAACGCTTATCAGACCACATGGAGACCGGATCCGAATAAATCAGATAGAGCCAACACAAAGGCTCTGAATGAATTTGCTGTTAAGTTTGAAGCGGACTGCAAAGCCGGGCTGATCTCAGCGGAACGCCGCAAATTCGGAGAATACGGACGGTATATAGTGCAGCTCAAATTCAAGCATGGAGAGCTGAAAAACTCCACTGCAGAGCGGTATATGAGCTTATTTGCGCATATGACGGAGCTTGACGGGATATCTCTTGAAAAGATCACACCGCAAACACTGACGAATTTATATGAAAAGCTGTTATCCGCTCCCACGCTTGACAGTCAACGTTACTCGCTTCGGAGAAAGATAGACCCGATGAAGCTCAGCAAATGCAAGAATAAGGCTGAATTCTGCCGCAAGCATGGAATAGCTGCTACCACCTTTAACGCTGTTCTTAATGGGGATAACGTAACGCCCCAGACAGCAGAAAAGCTGTCAAAGGCGCTTGAAATGCCAATATCTGCGTTATTCAGTGCCGAAAATACGGGAGAAACTCTTTCTCCGAAAACAGTACGGGAAGTTCATGTGCTTATAAGCATGATAATGAATGAAGCTTTACGGGACGGACTTATCACAGCAAATCCTGCAGAACGCGCAAGACTTCCGAAGCTTGAAAAGCACGAGGCGGAATTTCTTGAACCTGAGGAACTGGCGGAGGTGCTTTCTGCCGCCGATCATGAGCCTGCAAATATACGGCTGTTTGTGTATCTGTTA
>CAMEYZ010000153.1 GCA_945947715.1 uncultured Clostridia bacterium
GGAACGATGTCCTTCATTCTCTCGCCGATTTTTTTGCTTTTCAGTACATTTTCACGGCTGAGCATTTTATCAACGTTTCCGGTGATGGTGTTGATTTCGCCGTTATGTACGATGATGCGGTTGGGGTGAGAGCGCTGCCAGCTGGGGTTGGTGTTGGTGCTGAAGCGGGAGTGAACGATACCCACTGCGGATTCGTAATCGGTGCCGTTGAGGTCACGGTAGAATCTGCGGAGCTGGGAAACGAGGAACATTCCCTTATATACGATAGTACGACTGGAGCAGGAGCATACATAGGTCTCCTTCTCGCGCTTTTCGAATACCATTCTTGCTATGTAGAGCTTACGGTCGAAGTCGATGCCCTTATTGCAGTTTTCGGGCTTTGCGATGAAGGCCTGCATTATCTCGGGCATGCTTTCAAGAGCCTTGGAGCCGAGGACCTCGGGATTTACGGGCACCTTTCTCCAGCCGAGAAATTCGAGCTTTTCCTCACGGAGAACGTCCTCGAAGGTTTTCATAGCCTTTTCACGGTGTTCTGCGGACTGGGGGAAGAAGAACATAGCGATGCCGTATTCTCTTTCGTCGCCGATGTTTATGCCGCAGTCAAGGGCAGCCTTTGAAAAGAACGAATGGGATATCTGCAGGAGTATACCAACGCCGTCGCCTGTTTTACCCTCAGCGTCCTTGCCGGCTCTGTGTTCGAGGGTCTCGACGATCTTAAGGGCGCTGTCAACGACCTTATTGTCTGCCTTTCCGTTCATGTTAACGACTGCGCCGATACCGCAGTTTTCGTGTTCAAATTTCGGGTCATAGAAGCTGTTCTTGTCGAACGGCGCCTGATTTCTGTAGTTATCCATAGTCATTACTCCTTTTATCCCACATGAATATAATTCCTCACGGTTCTTTATCTTCTCCCTGAAAGCTTCCGTTCGGATAGCGGTGATTTTATTTTATTCTATCATATAATATCTGTGTTGTCAATAGATTTTTGCAAGTTTTTTTTAAAATCCTGCAAAATTTCCGCAAAAAAGCTTAATTCTCAAAGATTTACACTGCAAATTTGAACATTTTGATAAAATAAATCTCAAAGCTGACACGAATCTGTAATTAATTGTAAGCAATATCGACTAAAATGAAAGGTCAGCCCCTAAAAATAGCATAAAAAACCCGCGGAGGCACGTTTATAAAAACGAACCTCCGCGGGAAGATATAACATATTCTAAAAAACGAACAACGCGGCAACCGCTGTCGGGCGGACCCGACCGCGGCAACCGCTGTCGGGCGGACCCGACCGCGGCAATGACAGCGGGGGGACCCGACTGGGAGGGGCTATTTAAAGTATTCCAAAGACCTGCATGCAGTTGATGAGCCCGTAGGCTATCGAAAAAATGCCGATCAATGTGATAAGCAGCCTTGCGACCGGCTTTCTGTCCTTTTTGTGCTTGTAGGTGTCGTACAGCACTACTCCTCCGAAAAACAGCATGATTACTGCAGTGATCGGCATAATATCCCTCCGTTTTTGTGATAAGATGTACAATGATATAATTATAGCACATCTTATCAAAAAATAAATCTGATAAAGCATACAAAAACCGCCTTGTTCATAATAGCGGTTTTGTCGAAATATGCTATTATAATTTTTTCTTTATTATGGTATAATGAAATAGTATAAATTGATATGCGGAGCCTGTGCTTCCCGCGATTATTAGTGCCGCTACTTAAAGGCGGCGGAATGGAGATTATTATGAGAGCTGTTATAACTGTAATAGGCAAGGACGCAGTGGGTATACTTGCAAAGGTCAGCACTGTCTGCGCTGAAAACAATGCCAACGTTATCGAGGTGACTCAGAGCGTTCTTCAGGATATGTTCGCTATGATCATGCTCGTTGATATTTCCCGCCTGAAGGTGGATTTCGCTGCCCTTGCTGATACTCTTTCAAAGCTCGGCGACGAGCAGGGCCTGAAGATACTTACCATGCACGAGGATATCTTCAATACCATGCACAGAATATAAGACCGCTTTCACGGGAAAGGATTATTTATGATAGACGTTTACGATATACTTGAAACTATACGTATGATTCAGGACGATTGTCTTGATATACGTACCATTACAATGGGTGTGTCCCTGCTTGACTGCATCGACAGCGATACCGACCGCGCATGCGAAAAGGTCTATGAGAAGATCACCCGCTGTGCAGCAAAGCTTGCCCGCACCGCAGAGGATATCGAAAAGGAATATGGTATCCCCATTATCAACAAGAGACTTTCTGTTACTCCTATAGCAATAGTATCCGCTGCAACGGGAAAAAGCCCCGTTAAATTTGCCCTCACCATGGAAAAGGCTGCAAAGGCAGTGGGTGTGGACCTTATCGGAGGATATTCTGCACTTGTTCAGAAGGGCTTCTCTGCAGGCGATATGAACCTTATCGAATCTATCCCTGAGGCACTGGCTTCCACTTCGAACGTGTGCTCCTCGGTAAATATCGGCTCCACTAAGACGGGTATCAATATGGATGCCGTTAAGATAATGGGCGGAATCGTTCGTGAGTGCGCAGAAAGAACCGTCGATCAGCAGTGCTTTGGCGCGGCAAAGCTGGTGGTATTCTGTAACGCTGTTGAGGATAACCCCTTTATGGCGGGAGCCTTCCACGGAGTAGGCGAACCGGACTGCATCATCAATGTGGGTGTATCTGGTCCTGGCGTTGTAAGAGCTGCTCTGAAAAAATATCCTGATGCTTCGATAAACGAAATTTCCGATATAATCAAGAAAACCTCCTATAAGATAACAAGAGTAGGTCAGCTGGTGGGTGTTACTGCTTCGGAAAGACTGGGCGTGCCCTTTGGCATCGTTGACCTTTCACTGGCTCCCACTCCCGCAGTAGGTGACAGTGTTGCTCACATCTTAGAGGAAATAGGTCTTGAAAGCTGCGGAGCCTGCGGAACCACAGCCTGCCTTGCGCTGCTTAACGATGCAGTTAAGAAGGGCGGAGTTATGGCATGCTCCCGCATTGGTGGACTTTCCGGTGCATTTATCCCCGTTTCCGAGGACAGCGGCATGATAGATGCTGCAGTAAGAGGCTCCCTTTCCATTGAAAAGCTGGAAGCAATGACTGCGGTATGCTCTGTTGGACTTGATATGATAGTTATTCCCGGAGATACCTCTGCGGATGTTATTTCCGCGCTTATCGCAGATGAGGCCGCTATAGGTATGATAAACACCAAGACCACTGCCGTAAGAGTAATTCCTGCCATAGGCATGAAGGAGGGCGATGTTCTTGACTGGGGCGGACTTTTCGGAAGTGGTCCTGTTATGAAGATAAACAGCTTCTCACCGTCGAAGTTCATCTCCCGCGGCGGACAGATACCTGCGCCTCTGCACAGCTTGAAGAATTAGTGAATAGTGAATAATGAATAGTGAAGAGTGAATAGCATAACTAACAGCTATTTGCTTGTGGAATGGAGGGTATTTTTATGTTTGAACCTGTAATTAACCTGCTCAAAAGAAACGCCCGTATGTCGGTGAAGGACCTTGCCGCGGCGGCGGGAATGACCGAAGCGGCTGTGGAAGCCAAGATAGCCGAGTACGAAAAGGAAGGCGTTATCAAGGGATATACCCTCGTTACCAATGACGATCTGCTGGATAAGGATTTCGTCACTGCATTTATCGAGGTCAAGGTTACTCCCAAGGCTGATTTCGGCTTCGATGACCTTGCCCGCACTATTATGATGTACGACGAGGTGGACTCCGTTACTCTTATGAGCGGCTCCTTTGACCTTGCCGTGACTCTCAGCGGAACTAACTACAAGGAGATAGCCCTTTTCGTGGCACAGAGACTTTCTACTATCGACGGAGTTATATCAACCTCCACTCACTTTGTACTGAAAAAGTATAAGCAGAACAACTTCTTCATGCTAAGTGACGCCGAGGACGAAAGGAGCATGATCTCACCGTGATCGATTATGATAAGGTGCTGTCCGAAAAGTGCAGGGAGATCAAGCCTTCGGGCATAAGAAGATTTTTCGACATTGCTGCACAGCGTGAAAATGTGATCTCGCTGGGAGTGGGCGAGCCCGATTTCCAGACGCCCTGGTGTGTGAGAACAACTGCTATAACTGCTCTTGAAAAGGGAAAGACCAAATATACCGCAAATTCAGGACTTGCAGAGCTGCGCAGCACTATCTCCGACTATGTGAAAAGAAAGACCGGCGTGAAGTATGACCCTGAGCATGAGATAATCGTTACGGTAGGCGGCTCCGAGGGCATAGATATCGGAATCAGAACGCTTATCGACCCCGGCGACGAGGTCCTTATCGTGGAGCCCTGCTTTGTCTGTTATGCGCCGTTAGTTACGCTCATGGGCGGAATTCCTGTTTCGGTTGAGACCCGCGAGGAGGATAGCTTCAAGCTCACTCCCGAGGCGCTGAAGGCGAAAATTACCGACAAGACCAAGCTGCTTATCCTGCCATTTCCGAACAATCCCACGGGAGCGGTCATGGACAGGGCGAGCCTGGAAAAAATTGCGGAGGTCATCCGCGGCACGGATATCATCATAATGTCCGACGAGATATACTCCGAGCTTACATACGACGACGAACCCTACACGTCCATAATACAGCTTGAGGGCATGGCAGAGCGGACGCTCTATGTCAATGGCTTTTCAAAGGCGTACTCCATGACAGGCTGGAGAATGGGCTACATCTGCGGCCCGGAGCCTATCATGAAGCAGATGCTGAAAATACATCAGTACGAGATAATGTGTTCACCGACGGTATCCCAGTATGCGGCTATCGAGGCGATAAAATCCTGCGATAAGGACATCAGCCGCATGGTGAATGAATACAATATCCGCCGCAGGTGGCTGGTAGGAGCGCTGAACGATCTGGGGCTCACATGCTTTGAGCCGAAGGGAGCGTTTTACGTATTCCCGTCGATAAAGTCCACGGGGCTTACCAGTGAGGAATTTTGCGAGCGTTTGCTGTTTGAGCACAATGTAGCGGTAGTTCCGGGAAATGCCTTTGGAGAGTGTGGCGAGGGATATATACGGATATCGTATGCATATTCGCTGAAGCACATAATGGAAGCGGTCAATAGGATAGAGGAGTTCTTGAAAACTTTGTGATTGCTTTAGCAAATAGTGGTCGGGTCTGCCCGACAGCGGTTGCCGCGGCGGGGTCCCCCCGCGGTTGTTGCCGCGGCGGGATGACCCGCAGCCATTGCCGCGTTGTTAGTGTTTCAGCTTAGGTTACAATTAAGCCGCGGAAGTATGAAACAAGCTAAGGAAAGTTCGAGGGAAATAGTAACTGCCGCTAAGTAGTAACCCAGCAATAAAAAGTTCGCCAGCCTTTCAAGGCTGCAGGTTTCCAAAGG
>CAMEYZ010000154.1 GCA_945947715.1 uncultured Clostridia bacterium
GGACAGAGTGCAGGGAGACCCTTTACAGGATATCCTGCTCTCCTGCAGGGTGATGTTTGGCTGCGAGCAGCAGTGCGTTTTCGATTACGTTTATTTTTCCGCTGCCTCAAAATGCGGCGAAAGGGGAAGGGTCACCGTGAATGTGACCGTCGATTCGGACGGTGCTCCCGATGATGTCTCCGCTGTTTCTGTGGATCTTTTCGGCTTCGGTGGCGCCCCAGAGGATTTTACTTATCAGGAGGTACAGCAATGAATTGCTATGGCGATATTATTTTTTCGGGGCTGGCTGACTGCATTACCGTTGGTGGCAGAGATTATCCTATACGCTCTGATTTCCGCAGCGTGCTTATCCTGTTAAACTGCATCGAGACCGGTGCGGAAATATCCGATATGACCGAGTATTTCTACATCGGTGAGGTCCCCGAAAACGGCGAGGAGCTTATGCTGGACTTTATTGGCAGGGAATATATCCCTCAAAAGGGGAATGCGTTCTCCTTTTTCGGAGACTTCGGGCTTATCTTCGGAGCTTTTATGGAATGCTATGGCGTTAACCTGTTCAGGGACGAGCTCCACTGGCATGAATTTACTGGGCTGTTTATGTCCATTAGCGGAGACTGCGCTTTCTCTAAGCTGATAAAATGCCGCTGCGGGGATTTTCCTGACAGCAGACAGAAGCTTCGTGCAAGAAAAATTGCACGCAAATACAACTTAACGGGAGGGAGATATTTATGAGCTACAGCATGAATGGCGTGCCTGCGGCGGCTGAAATGGACACGCTCCTTTTTTTAGCTCCGCAGATCGATACGACTGCACGGGAAAATATTGTCCGTCTCAACATCGACGCCGCTATCAAAAACATCGACGGGGACGTTCTCGCAAGAATGGTCCAGGACGGCTTCTCTGAGATAGCCGTTACTACGGGAGGTAAGGTCTATGAGTACTGATAAGCTTCTGGTGATAAATGGCAGCGATCTCTCTGATGCTGTTGAGGAAAATAGTCTCAGGATAAAATATACCCCCATTTATGATGAACATTCCGTTTTTACTGCTATGGACGGTTCCGTGAACAAGACTCTTCTGGGCTTTAGAGCGGATATCTCTGCAGAGTTTTCGGGACTCGACGAGGAACGCGCTGCTGTTTTGTCCGGGCTGCTGTCTGAGGAAAGCTATGTCGTTTCCTTTGCTTTCCCTGATTTGAAAACTGCGGATTTCAGAACGGTCTCGCTTGCTATGGAGCCTGAACGCATCGCAGGTGATGTGGGATATTGGTCCGCTTTTCTCACTATGCAGTCGGATATTATCCCCGCTGACGGTCTTTAGCTATGACAGGTTCTCTATTGAGATAGGCGGTACTGAGTATTCCTGCTCCGATATTGAGTACATCAAGCTTACACGCGAGATTTCAGGGCTGCCTGTTAAGGGGATAATCACCGCTAAGCTGAACATTAAGCTTCGCACTGATACGGCCTTTTCTCCTGGAACGGAAATTCACATCACCGATGTTCTGAGTAACCGTGAGCTGCCCGTTTTCTACATCAGCAAGCCCGATTACGGCGGGGGTATCGCTGAGATAACTGCCTACGACAACTGCCGTGCGCTGGATCTTATTTTCGATACCGACAGCCTTTACTTTTCTGAGGATAAGGATTATTCGGTCTATGATGTGGTGAGTGCCTCCGCTTCGCAGTGCGGCTTTGCAGGCGCTGTGTTCGGTGAGCTGAATATTTCAATGGTGCCGTACAAGTACCTTAAGGGGAAAACCTGCCGCAGTATCCTCAATATGCTCTCTGAGACGGGCTGCGGAGTTTGGTACTGCAACAATGACAATCAGCTCGAATTTCAGAAATTCGGCGTTATTACTGATTATTATTCTATCGACGACAGCTCCTGCAGCGATTTCAGGGCTGGCGCCGTAAAGGGTCCCGTTACGTCGATACAGGTCAGCAATCCTGTGACCGATGAGAATTATCAGCTTGGGTATTACAGCAGCTTTATTAACAAGCTTAAGATTAGCGGTAAGCTTATCGACAAGGACGCGGCATTAGGTATTCTGTCCGATGTCAGCGGCATGGAGTACAGGGCCTTTACCTGCAAAAATGTTTTTACTCCCGATATCCCTGAGGCCTTTAGCGGCTTTGTATACAAGGATGTATGCTACCGGGCGGCTTCGATAATTACGTACTTTTCGCCTATGGGCTATTTCAGCGCGGTCAAGGCTCCCGTTATCGACGAGGACAGGTTCGATTATGTGGGTACCCTGGATTATTCCATACAGGAAAGGATAATGCAGGAAAAAAAGTATGGTTGCTCTATGATGAGCCTGACCGGACTGAGATTCTCCGACGACGAGACAAGCTACGGATTTTCCTCGCAAAATGGCGGGCTGACCTCTTACGAGGGCGTGATGTCCTCATCTAAGGAGGCGTCCTCCGTTGCGGTGGACAAGTCCTCGGGGACGGTTACTGTTACCTACTCCGACGGGCATGTTTACAAGTATTCTGCCGCTGTCACCGAGACTTCAAGCGGCTACAACATCACAAGCGAAAAGGAGGAATGGACCTGATGAAGATGATATCAAATGATCTGCGGTCCTCATGCAGAGCGCTGCTTATCGGCGAGCATCAGGGCGGCGGGAAACGCGTTGACCCCATTTTCCATGACATTCTCGACAACTCCGACGTTGTGCTGACTATCCCTGTTGACGACACATATAAGATCACCGTGAATCTGTGGGTGAGCGGCAGGCTTGATGTCTACGGTTCGGGAGACCCCGAAACCCAGTACGTTGCGGCAGCTATCTCCGAGGGCGAGGGGTATTGTCAGAATTACAGCTACTGCAAGGAAAAGGCTCACGCGGTATTTATAATCTGGCGCGGAGATGAGGCGCTGTATGCTGTGTTGAGCGGAACTTATTCATATCTGCCCACAACATATTACTGCACGGACGTTCACGGGAGCAACGACACCTATATGCCCTGCGTATATTATGCGTATCAGTCCGTTAAATCGGAGTATGTCCGCGGAAGCGCCGCGCTGACAAGCGATATCGCCCGTTATGAATGGAGATTCATGGACGAAGCTTACGGCACGAAAAGCTTCGGAAACTATGTCTATTTTTACGATAGCAGTGACAAACAGACCTCTCTTCAGTTAAGCTATACCATAAAAGAGTATACGTACAAGCTGGAGCGTCCCCAGTGCGAATGGACCAATCCCGAAACCGGCGAGACCTCAATAATTAATGACGCGACTAAGATACCGACCGTAAGTCTTGACAGGTCATATGAATATGTACAGGGCTTGTCGCTGTCAAGCTCCGTCGCTTTTTATCCGCAGTACGGCGGTACTTATTCGGATTTTGGTTCTGGCCGCGAGGTCATGGACGCGTATGATGAGCTGGTCAGGGCGATATGCCGCGCAAACGGCACCGATTTTATAAGGGCAGAGCTGATACTGCCGGAAAGCGAGGAATCAACATGATAAAAACTCTTACTCTTGACGGGCTGACGTCCGTCACTATCAAGCAGTCCGCTTACGATATGGCGCGATTTTGCTGGCTTTACAATCACTCTGAAAGCGATATCTTCGCTTCCTGCGTGAACTCCGAATGCACCGAAAATGCAGACAATGTGCTGCGTATTCCTGCGGGCGAGCCGAGAATGCTTGACACTGAAAGCTACGAAACACTCTATCTGAATGGTTCTGGTACGGTGGAGCTTATTACTTCCGCGTATTCGGTCTGCCCTTTTAATCGGGCTGCGAAAGGGGGTGATATTAAGCTGCAGCCTCTTGTGCTTTTCCAGGGGACCGATGAGGGTTATTCCTTAGCGGATGGGTTCACGGGGTTTTCACAATACTCACAAGGAGTAGCAGATATAAATATAAATAAAACTGTTGACGCAACGACCGAATCACAATATGGCTACAGGATAGCTAAACCGTGGAGTATTAACGGTGCGGAAGCTAATTATACGGACAGCGTTATTGTTTCATCAAATGAACTTGTTGACTTAACAAATTATAATACTATTTGCATTGATTTTTACGGGCATTGTGATTGTAACATCTCAACCATGAGTAATGCTAATGACATGGCGGCGTATTTTCGAGTTGACCTTCCCAAAACTTTACCGCAGTCAAAAGTTGCTTATGATTGGACTGGGTGGGATAATATGTGTATGCATTATAGGAAATACGGTAAATATTATTTTGACGTATCACATCTAACGGGCAAACATGATTTATGCTTTGGTATTTTCCATGGTACTTACGACATAGGATACACCAACGGTATTAAAATTTATAAAATGGCATTGATATAAAACGGAGGTCTGAAAATGAGCGACTTTAACGGAAAACTGGCGGCTGTATGCACAGCTGTGGGTGCGGTGGGCGGCGTGATAGCTAAAGCTCTCGGAGGCTGGGATAATGCTGTCATTACACTGATCGTTTTCATGGTTATCGACTATGCTATGGGGATAATTGTGGCGGCAGTGTTTAAAAACTCGGAAAAATCAGAAAGCGGTGGGCTGTCCTCGCGGGTGTGCTGGGTTGGTCTGGCGCGGAAGGTGATGACACTGCTGTTTGTGGTGATAGCCTATCGGCTTGACCTGCTGGTCGGTACTGACTACATACGCAATGGTGTTATCATCGGATTTTGCGCGTCCGAACTCATCTCAATCTGCGAAAATGCTGGGCTTATGGGTGTGCCGCTGCCCTCGGTCATCACCAAAGCTATAGATATCTTAAAATCAAAATCGGAGGATAATGACCATGACGATAACTAACAAATTTTCTACGGTGCATACCACAAGCAAAGCCGGCAGGAGCATTGACTACATCGTTATCCACTACACCGCGGGAGTGACCTCTAAGGCGGGCTCTGCGCTTAGTCTGGCAGGATATTTTGCTACACGTCCTGATGATGTAAGCGCGGATTTTACAGTCGATGACGGGGCTGTGGTGCAGTACAATCCTGACATCAAAAACCGCTATACCTGGCACTGCGGCGGCAATAAGTACAATACCAAGGGCGGCAGTCTGTACGGAATATGTAAAAACTCCAACTGCATCGGCATTGAGATTTGCTGCGAAAACTCCACCGGGAAAATTCAGGACGCTAATGACAAGTCTTACAGCTTTTCGGACGCGGCTATTGCTAATGCTGAGTGGCTCGTAAAAAAGCTTATGGCGGAGTACAATATCCCAGCGGACCATGTTGTGCGGCATTATGATGTTACGGGCAAGCTCTGCCCGGGCATCGTCGGCTGGAATCTTGACAGCGGCTCCGAGGATAAGTGGCAGGCTTTTAAGGCTTCGCTGACC
>CAMEYZ010000155.1 GCA_945947715.1 uncultured Clostridia bacterium
GTCGCCAAGGCCCGTGACGATGATTTTTCCGTCCCTTAGCTCTGCCTTGCCGCAGGCGGTCTTGATGCCCCCCGCTTTGAGCGCCTCGCAGGAGATATCGCTGTATGTGGCGTTTTCGGGCAGCAGCTTATATGTCACCTCGGCAGTGGGAGATTCCTTTGTGAGAGTATTTCTGTCGGAGCATGCCTTTATAGCTCTTACGGGGACTTCCTCTTGGGCGTTTTTGCGGCACTCCACATAGGTATTGCATGAGATGCCTTCCCGTACTTCTGCGGGGACTGCCCTGATGACCGTTTCAGCCGTTGTCAAGCCCTCGGACTCTACCCGAACAGTGATATCGCCGCTTTCTGTGAGAGCGCGTATCGCCGCCACAGCCCTTCCGCTGAAAAGACGTCGGCTGTTGGTCTTGTACTGGTCGTAATCGGTGGAGTCGCCGTTATCCATGCCCATGAGCACGCCTGCACCCTCAACAAACACAGTTACGCGGTTACGGGCATTTTCTACAGGGTGGTTATCCTTATCCGTCACGGATATCTCCACGAATACCATATCCTCGCCGTTGGCCCTTATCTCGGACCTTTCGGGGCTAATGGAAACGGAAACAGGGTCGGTAAAGCTGTATCTTATATCCTCTGCCACAGTATTTCCGTTCTCGTCGTATGCCTTGGCGGAGATGTAGCCTGCCTCGTAGGGGACTATGCTGTGAGCATGGAGCACATCGCCCTTTTCATGGTCGATATGAGTTATCCCCAGTGACCTGCCGTTGACGAAAAGCTCGCAGGAGGGCGCATTTGTGTATGCAATGACATCTATGAGCTGACCGTCGTTATAGTCCCAGCTGGGCAGCAGATGTATCATGGGCTTGTCCTTGAAGCTTGTCCACACGGACTGATAGAAATAGTAGATATCCTTGGGCAGACATGCAGTATCAGCAGCGCCGAAATAGCTGTTTTTTGTGCTGTATGGAGTGGGCTCGCCGATGTAGTCGATGCCCGTCCAGATGTACTGTCCGCAGCAGAATTTCCTGTCACGGTCAAGTATCCAGGCTTCCTCGGCGGGCTTGCCCCATACCACGCAGCTGTTTGCAAGGGAGGAGCACTGGTGGTCGTCATGGGTGAGCTGGGGGATATCCGCGGGGAAATGATATATCCCTCGGCTGCGGACCGCGGAGGAGGTCTCCGAGCCGTATATTACGGTGGTGGGATATTTTTTATGATGAGCGTCGTAGCAGCGCTCGGTGTAGTTATACCCCGAAACGCCCAGCATCTCGCCTATCCTCTGGGAGCGCTCCCATTCGATGAAGTTGGACGCTATAGTAACGGCGGCATTGTTCTTATAGTCGCAGCGGCGGACGTTGTTCTTAAGCATTTCTGCTATCTCATAGCCGTGGTCGTCTGCATGAGTATCGTATATCTCGTTGCCTATGCTCCACATGATAAGGCAGGGGTGGTTGCGGTCACGCTTCACCCATTTCATAACATCGCCGGGAGCGGTCTCCTTGAAGAAGCGGGCGTTGTCAAATTCAGTCTTGGGCAGCTCCCACATATCGAAGGCCTCGTCGTCCACCAGCATGCCTATCCTGTCGCAGAGGTCCATAAGCTCGGGAGCGGGCATATTGTGGGAGGTTCTGACAGAGTTCACTCCCATTTTCTTCATAAGCATGAGCTGGCGCTCCAGCGCAGAGGTATTGAAGGCAGCACCCAGACAGCCTAAGTCATGGTGGAGACACACACCCTTGAGCTTCATCTCCTTACCGTTGAGGGAGAAGCCGTTATCGGGGTCGAATACTATCCTTCTGAAGCCGAATTTATCCTCGGAGCAGTCCAGCACGGTACCGTCCTCTGCTATGACAAGCTCGGTTTTAAGGGTATAGAGGTTGGGCTCTTCAAGGCTCCAGAGCCGGTAATTTTCCGCATGGATAACGGTCTCGCAGCAGCTCCAGGTCACGTCCTTTTCGCCGTGAGCGGCAGCTGTACCGTCCTCGGCGAGAACAGTGTATATCAGCTTCATGGGAGGCATCACGCTGCTAACTCCGCTAAGCTCGGTGCTTATGTAGATATCTCCGCTGTCGGAGTTGGGGGAGATATATACTCCGTCCACGTTGATATGAACGGTGGAAAGTCTGTACAGATAAACATTTCTGAAAATTCCCGCGCCGGAATACCAGCGAGAATTGGGGGCCTGATGACGGACAATAACATCAACGCGGTTTTCGCCCTCCTTCACATAGTCGGAGATATTCACCTGAAAGGAAGCATAGCCGTGGGTCTGGGTATATACTTCCTGACCGTTTATGAAAATGGTGCTGTTCATGTAAACTCCGTCGAAGTAGAGGATATAGTCAGCGGAAGAGATATCGTCAATGACGAAGGTCTTTCTGTAGAAGCCGTCGTTTGACTTATACAAATTATTGGTATCGTAAATGAGCCAGTCGTGGGGGATATCCACGGGCTTATAGTCGAGGCATGCGCTGTCGGCGAGGGTGGAATTATTTTCGGCAAGAGCAAATTCCCAGCCGTTGTTGAATAGGTTTTTCCGTTTCATAAGGTTCTGCTCCTTCTTGTTGAGAACAAATTATACTGATTATATTATATCATAGGCTTACAAAAAAGAAAAGGGGTGCGGAGAAAATTTTTGTTATTATTTATAAAAAACAGGCAGAAGCCCGAAAGCTCCTGCCTGTAATTTTTTGCCCGACATCAGAACATATTGTTCCGAATTTCCTTGCCGATGTATTTTCCCTCCAAGGTCTGACCGGGGACATCGGGGTGAAGTCCGTCCTTTAAGTATCTGCCTGTGCCGCCTTCTATCTCGAACTTTTCGCAGATGCCAGAGTTATGGAAGCAGTCGATGAACTGCACTGCCATTCCGCCACATATTTTTTTCATGTTCTCGATAGAATACTCTACCTTTCTGTTGTGGTTTGGCATGCCCGTCTGAATAGGCGAGCATACGAACACTCTTGCTGTGGGATACTCCGTCATTATAGTTTGTATACACCAGCGCATTGCACCTGCTTCGGTGTAGGTGTTGTTGATATCAGCGTCCTTGCCCTCGAGAGCAAATTCTGCATTTCCGATGAACTGTGCCTCGTCGTTGGTGCCCATGGCGAACACGAACACGTCCGGAGCAGGATATGCGCCGCTTTTTACCTCGGAAATGAACTTCTGGATATGTACTACTGCGCAGTTGTTCATTCTCTTCTGCATTTCGTCCATATCATCGGTATCCTCCCAGCCGTCGCTTATTCCTGCGAAATCTGGGGAGTTATAGTCCTGAGTTTCAACGGTCACACCGTTTTTGGTGAATTTTCTCTTATACCATACCGAGCTGCCAACAGCCACGTTATGATGTGATGCGAAGCCTAAGTCCTTAAAAACATGATAGGACCACTGTTCGCCTGCGGTGATGCTGTCGCCGTCAACGCCTAAGTTAAGCTTTGAAAAATCAAACATGGTAAATCTCCTTTTTTTTACTGTAATTATTTCTGCCTATATGTCAATAATATTATTACCAAAAGCTTATGAAAGGATATAGTGCTATGATAAAATTCAAGGAATACGGGATAATTTTTCTGCTTGGAGGAACGGTCTACTCCATAATCGAGGTAGTGTCGCGGGGCTTTACTCACTGGAGTATGACCCTTACCGCAGGCATCGCCCTTATGATAATGTATCATCATTACGCCACTCACCCCGAGGAGGGGCTCCTTATGAAGTGCCTTTTCGGCATGGTGACCATTACCCTCTGCGAGCTTGTTTCGGGGATAATACTCAATCTGATACTGCACTGGGATGTCTGGGATTACTCTCATATGTACCTGAACTTTTTAGGTCAGATATGTCCTACCTTTACTGCCGCATGGTTTCTGATATCGGTGCCCGGGGCGTATATCTGCGAGTTTGTGCGCCTGCATTACCATGGCAGCGAGGAAGCTGTCACAGAACGTTCAGCCGTATAAAACGGGTGAGCTCCCGGGCCATTTCGTCATGCTCAGGGATACGCGGGTGACCGTGTGTAGCGCAGCCATTCCTGCTGAAAAGATTGTGATAGGCCTTGATATTCTCGGCGATAAGCTCATCCTTTATCTCTTCGATAGTATCGTCCCATGCCTTGTCGTGATTGAGTACGGTGGTGGTAAGAACGAATTTCGTACTGCTGCCGTACTTTTCGGACAGGCTACGGACGATTTTTTTATAGCCGTTTTTCCATTTTTCGCGGGTTTCGGGGTCGGTTATATCCACATCGTCGGAATCGGTGAGTCCATTGTGCTTGTCGTTCTGACCGAGGGCGATAATGACGATATCGGGCGTATAGCGAGAGAAATCCCACTCTGACAGCTCACCGCCCTCGGGGAAATAGCAGAGCTTATCGTAAACGGTCTCCATGCCGATAAAGTCAGGCGCGTGGAAATAGCCCATGCCATTGAATACAGCAATGCCGCCCTGTGCGATATTGTGTATCTCAGCATTGAGAGCACGTGCGGTCTGCATGGCATAGCTATGCCACGAATTATCATAGATAGAGCCGTGATTTTCCGGGTCGGAGAGACCGACAAAATCCACTGCCTCGCAGACCTCTCCTGCGGAAACGCTATCGCCGTAGACCTCGATTTTTAGGTCATATTTTGTATCATCGGGGAGAATTTCTCCGTTTTCGATATCAATTCCCGTAAAGGTGATATAGTGGTTAGCCGCCAGCCGCTTGAAGAAAATAATAGTATGCACGCCGCCTCCGAGAGTACCTGCGGCCTTGAGCGTTATTTCCTTATCATTATTCTGCGGGTCAAGAGGGAGTCTGCCCTCCCGTCCGTCGATAACATACCCCAGCGAAACATTTCCCCAGACGGTATGATTTTTAAGGCTCACGGAGATACTGTCCCCCGTGAATCTGACCTTCATCTGCGAGCCCGCATAGTACATAGTTGGCGCCTTAGGGTCGCTTTTGTCGATTCGTCCCATATAGCGGATATTGGGATCGTCCATTGTATATTTCATTTGTATAGTTACTCCTTATGGAATGTAATGAAGAGTTTCATGAAAAGAAAAGGTTAGTTCCGGTTTTTAGCTTAGGAAACTCCCTGCGGGGCTATTATATGTTTTCAACCGAAATTTCTCTTTCCGACGCGTGCGAGAGGGACACCTCCGGGGGAAAGACAAGCGGCGCTATTGTTCGTTTATTAGAAGCAGTTGTTTCAAGTGGTGCGCCGCTTTTCTCTCCCCCTATGTTTTCCCTCTCGCGCTCACCCTTCCCTCGCCCTCTCTCTTTTGCGACGAAGAAGTA